>JACVCM010000115.1 GCA_016742125.1 Sphingomonadaceae bacterium
CCCACGGCGCCCAGCGAGTAAAACACGGGTCGGTGCAATCAACAGGTCCCCGGCAGCATGGGCCGGGGACGACAATCCTGCAGGCAAAGTTGCAATTAACGTCGCTCCCAGGGCAAGCTTGGCTGCCCACATCCGACATGCTTTTCCAAGCATTTCGCGCATATATTTCCCTATCCACATATAGCGCACGGGAAAGAGCCTGGTCGCTCCTCGCCGTACTGGTCCGTCAGCGAGCATGCCATGATATGGTTACCAAGCAGCTAACTGCAGTCGGATGGGCCAAGAAAAACCCCGGAAACGTCGTTTCCGGGGTTTCGATTCGGGTTATGCCAGTGATTTATTACTGATAATCAGCAGAAACGGCATAAGTGCCCAGATAAGTACCAGCTGTCTGGTTGGCACCGATCGTCAGCGTCCCGCCAACATTGAACGCTTGCCAGTTACCGTTAGCGGCCAGAGTTGCCGGTGCGTCGGTGGTGAGCGAAAGGTTCATCGGAGCCCCTGCGCCGGTCAACGAGGTCGATCCGGCAACGGAGATTGCGACGTTGTAACCATTTGCACCGCGAACGCGCAATCCACCCCGCTGTGCGGTGCCAACGCACGTAACGGTAGGAGCGCATGTGCGGGTGTTAGATGTGGTTGGCAATGTTACCGTGCCGCCAGCAGCACCGGGTGCCACCACGCCAAAATCCAGAACGGCGGTTTGTTCGAGCTCGACGGGAGCGATGATGACAACGCGCGCATCAGCATTTACGGTAGCGGCCTGCGCACCGGTCGAAACCAAAGCGGCAGCAGCGATCGCGCCGGCAAGGGCGATTTTCGACTTGTTCAACATAAACTGGTCCTTCGTGACAAAAGCAGAGATAGAATGCCCCACTGCATTCAGCCTCTCTTATGCACCTAGAATCATAAGGCTTTGCTGCGCGCGATGGTTAACGAGCGCGCACGGCGAAAGCTTATCGACCAAGGTTAATTTCTTCAGAGTCTAAGGAAACCCGTTGATTTCGGTCCGTCATCCGTCCGTCAAATTGTTAAAGACAATCTGCCTGCAAGCGATTGCACGAAAAAATCTTCAGAATTTTTCGCCGGTCAGGCGCTGACAGAGCATGTCGAGTTGGTCGAGACTGCCATATTCGAACGTTACCGATCCGGCACCGCTTGCATTGCGCTGGTTGATTTTGACCTTTAGACCGAGAAGATCACCCAAATGGGTTTCGACCGCCCGGATGTCGGCATTTGCGGGATTAAGGTCCTGAGTCTCACCCGCAAACCGAGCTGGCGCCCTGCCTTTCCTGACCAGCGCTTCGGTGGCACGGACCGACAGGCCCTGTTTGATAACAACCATCGCCAGCCTTACGGCATCGTCACTACCAAGCAATGCCCGCGCATGCCCCATGGAGAGCTTTTCCTCAATGACCAGTTCGCGAATCGCTGGCGGTAAATCGAGCAGGCGCATCATGTTGGAGACATGGCTGCGCGATTTGTGAACCAGTTCGGCCAGTTCAGATGCACTGTGACCGAAAACCTCGGTCAGTTTCCGGTATGCCTCGGCTTCTTCAATGGGGTTCAGGTCTTGGCGCTGGATGTTTTCCAGCAAAGCGATTTCGAGCGTCTCGGCATCGTCGAAATTGCGCACCAGCGCCGGAATCTCATGAATATGCGCCTTTTGCGCAGCGCGCCAGCGGCGTTCGCCAGCGATGATTTGATAACCCGATTCAAATGGGCGAACCACGATCGGTTGGATGATACCATGTTTGGCGATGCTCGCAGCCAGCTCGGCAAGTGCTTCGTCGGGAAAATGCCGGCGCGGCTGGTCGGGATTTGGCTGAATGTTGGCAATCGGGATCGATGCAATCGTCGATCCGGTCGCCAGTTCGGCCTCTCTCGGGCCAGATCCCTGCGGCGAATCGCTCCGGAGCGCTTCACCGAGTAGTGCATCCAGCCCGCGACCCAGCCCCATTTTTTTCCGCAAAGGCGACTTCTCGCTCGTTTCCTCCGGACTCACGCTGCGAGCTCCCTTGCCGGCAGCCGTCCGATCAACTCGCGTGCGAGCGCCATATAAGCCTCCGAACCGCTGCATTTGTGATCATAGACCAGCGCAGGAAGACCGTGGCTCGGTGCCTCAGATAGTCGGACATTGCGGGGTATCACTGTCTGGAATACGAGATTCCCGAGGCAGCTTCGCACATCGTCAGCCACTTGATCGGTAAGCCGGTTCCGTCGGTCGAACATGGTAAGCGCCACTCCCATGACCGAGAGATCCGGATTGAACCGCTTCTGTATTCTCTCAACTGTCTGTAATAATTGACTTAATCCCTCAAGCGCAAAAAATTCGCATTGCAGGGGAACCAGTATGGAATCGACCGCAACTAACGAATTGATAGTGAGCAGACCGAGCGATGGCGGGCAGTCTACCAGGCAGATGTCCCAGTTGGCATCGGACTGGTCGAAAGCCGCCTTCAATCGGCCGGTGCGATCTTCATATTCTACCAGTTCGATCTCGGCGCCCGACAGATCGACCGTGGCAGGAACCAGGTCGAGATTCGGTATCATTGTCGGAATCGCCGCGTCTTTCAGCGACGCATCACCCAGCAGCAGATCATAACTGCTGTGCACGCGGTCGACCTGCTTAAGGCCAAGCCCGGTAGATGCATTGCCCTGAGGATCGAGATCCACGAGAACGGTTCGCCAGCCACTTGCCGCCAAGGCCGTGGCCAGGTTTATCGCGGTCGTGGTCTTGCCGACTCCGCCCTTCTGATTTGCGATGGCAATACGAATCATCGTTTCTCGTGCCTTGTTCCTGCCCGACTAGCCCTAACGCAGCGCTTTCCGGTCAGATGTCCCACCAATATCCCAGCATCGGCGTCAGTCAAACTGGGTTCGATCCGAAAATCGCCGGCCCATTCGGCCTGAGCGTTCATCCATTCTTTAGCGGCATTACGTCCCTTTGGTAACAGCCATAAAGTCTTATCTGTGGAAAATCGGGATGCCAGTGCGAACAATCTGGGCAACGGCGCAAATGCGCGAGCCGAAATAACCGAATATGGGGCAGTTTCGAGGCGTTCAAGCGGTGCTCCCGCAACGGTAACGTCCGGCAAACCCAAAACGGCGACAGCATGGCGGAGATAATCGATCCGGCGTGCGCGGGACTCCACCAGCGTAACTTTAAACGGGCTCAAAAGAGCGATAACCAGCCCGGGAAATCCGGCCCCGGAACCCAAATCGAGCCAGGTTTGATTGGTATGGGAAAGAAATTGTAACAGCTGCGCGCTATCCAAAATATGTCGTGACCAAATCGCGCCAACCGTGGTTGCCGAGATCAGATTTTGCTTCTGCGCCTCGACTGTTAGCAGATCCACGAACTGCTCAAGCCTCGCTTCTGTTTCACGTGAAACACCAAATTGTGTACGTAGTATAAGCTTTGCTTGTTCCTCGGTCATGCCGCGATGCTGCGGCTTCGTTCCGCGCGCTTCGCATACACAAGGATCGCGGCGAGCGCCGCAGGCGTGACGCCTCTCACGCGGCTGGCGGCAGAAAGTGTCTCAGGCCGCGCAGCTTCCAGTCGCTCCACCATTTCGTTGGAAAGACCTGCAATGTCGCTGTACTTCAATTCGTCCGGTAATGCGATGCGATCATTTGCTGCGATGTTTCGTATTTCGGCATCCTGTCGCTCCAGATAAGGTGCATAGCGGCTGTCCTGCTCAACCTCGGCCAAAGCATCTTCATCCACTTCCATATCCGCCCCATATAGGATGGCGACCAAATCGCGGCCAGTTATCATTGGGAAGCGAAGCCATTCGCTAAGAGACATCCTTCCGGCATCCGGCTTGACTGCAATATCATGTCGCAACAACTGGTCTGCAGTCAGCTTGGTCTGGAACGCCGCTTCAAGCGCCTGTTTCCTTTCAACCCGGGTCTTGAAAAGATTTTCCCGTTCGGAGGAGACGCAGCCTGCTTCTATTGCCAACGGCGTGAGACGTGTCGGCGCATTATCCGCTCGGAGTCGAAGCCGATATTCCGCGCGTGCCGTCAGCATTCGATAGGGCTCGGTCACGCCTTGCAGGATGAGGTCGTCCACCATCACCGCAAGATAGCTGTTGGAACGATCGATCGCCGGCATCGGCATGCCAAAAAGGCGTGTTGCCGCGCCCAGTCCTGCAATCAGACCCTGCGCCGCTGCCTCTTCATAACCCGTTGTGCCGTTGATCTGTCCGGCGCAATAGAGCCCGGCAAAGCCGCGAACGGCCAGTGAACTGTCAAGAGCACGCGGGTCGATGTGATCATATTCGACGGCATATCCCGGCACGACAATTTTGCATTGTTCCAGGCCTGCCATCGACTGGACCATAGCTTCCTGAATATCCGTCGGCAGCGACGTTGAAATTCCATTGGGATAAACGAGATAACTGTCCAATCCTTCGGGTTCCAAAAAGACCTGATGGCCGTCACGATCACCAAAGCGGAAAATCTTGTCCTCGATCGATGGACAGTAGCGCGGCCCCTGCCCCGCAATATCACCTCCGAAAAGCGGCGACCGACCAAGTCCGCTGCGAATGATATCGTGCGTCTGGCTATTTGTACGGCTTATCGCGCAAAACAGCTGGGGTAATGCTCTATGCGAATGCATCATCGACATGGTCCAGCGCCCAGCGTCCGAAGGCTGTTCCTCCAGCTGCGACCAGTCGATTGTTCGCCCATCCAGTCGCGGTGGTGTACCCGTTTTCAATCGCGCCATGGGCAGGCCGGCACCCCGAATCTGTTCAGCCAATATGGTAGCTGCGGCCTCACCAATCCGACCTCCCGTGAGCCGTTCCTCCCCTCGAAAAAGTTTTCCTCCAAGGAAAGTTCCCGTTGCCAGAATCACCGCAGATGAGCTCAGGCGGGTACCATCGGCGAGCTTGAGACCGCTAACTCTTGTGCCGGAACCTACGGCAAAACAAAGTGCTGCGGCTTCGCCCTCTACAATCGTCAGCTTGTCATGTCCTGCCAATTGGCGCTGAATGGAGGCCTTGAAAAGCCTACGGTCGGCCTGGATACGGGGGCCCTGGACAGCAGTTCCTTTGGATGCGTTCAGCATCCGGTAATGAATGGCCGCATCGTCGGCTGCGCGCGCGATCAATCCGTCAAAGGCATCGACCTCTCGCACCAAATGGCCTTTGCCCAGCCCGCCAATTGCCGGATTGCACGACATTGCACCAATGGTTGCGCGATCGAAACTGACAAGTGCAACCCGCGCGCCCATTCGAGCAGCAACAGCAGCGGCTTCGGTCCCGGCATGCCCGCCGCCGACGACTATGATATCGAAGTCGTGATTCACACTTGCGCCAATAGCGCAAGCAATACTGTGCGTCAAAACCTCGCCGCATGTTTCACGTGAAACTATTCACTGCGAAAAGAAGTAAACCAAGCTATTTTCCGATGCAAAACTTGCCGAAAAGTGCGTCGAGCATTTCTTCCGTGTGCGCGCGTCCGGTCAGCCTGTCGAGCGACATTCGTACTTGGCGAAGATGCTCACCGATAATCAGCCAGTCGTGACTGTCGGAAACCTCGGCAAGGTCCGCAACCACCATTTCAAGATAGTGTCGCTGACGCCGGTTGATCGCAAAACGGTCGGGCGGCGGAAGCAGGTGTTTGGCCCGTGCGACAATTTCCGCTTTGAGATCGCTTATGCCACCTCCGCTCATCGCCGATACCACGATTGCAACCGGCGATTTCTGCAGATGCGCAGGATCGTCAGATTTTGCTTCTATCTCAATCAGTTGAGGATGTGGCGGTCCTTCATTCTCGGCTCCGAGCCATAAGAGGATGTCGGCGTCATCAAAGGCCGCACGTGTGCGTTCGATCCCGATAATCTCGATCCTGTCGTGGCTTTCGTCACGAAGCCCGGCGGTATCGATAAAGATCAGGGGGATGCCGTCAAAAGCGACGGGCACTTCAATTCTGTCCCGCGTCGTTCCGGGTGCATCTGACACAATTGCTGCATCACGCCCGACCAGTGTATTGAGCAAGGTAGACTTGCCACTATTCGGTGGCCCGCCGAGAACCACATGAAGTCCATCGCGCAGCTTTTCGGCTGAGGGCGTGTTCAGAACCTCCATGATGGCGGTATGAAGCGTTCTACAACTATCTGATATTGATTGACTATTATGAGCCTGGACATCATCTTCGTCAGAAAAATCGAGCTCCGCTTCAGTAAGCGCGGACAGTCGCAGCACCTCTACGCGCCATTTCTCAATCAAGGCGCTGAAAGCCCCTCCCATCATGCGGTTCGCTGCCCGGCGTTGCCATTCGGTCTCGGCTGCCAAAAGATCGGCCAATCCCTCGGCTTCGTTCAGATCGATACGACCATTCTGGAAGGCGCGTTTTGTGAATTCACCTGGTTCAGCCTGGCGCAGTCCCGGGATCATCGCCAGCGTCGCTTCAACGGCGCGCACGACCCCGCGACCGCCATGCAAGTGCAACTCCGCCAAATCCTCGCCGGTTGCACTGCCTGGCCCCGGAAAGACAAGCGCGAGTGCCTGGTCTAGCTCCTCACCGGACGGCTTTCTAAGCGTCACCAGAGAAGCCCGGCGTGGGGCAGGCAATCGCCCCGCGAGCAATTCAATGGCTTCAAACGCCTGCGCTCCGCTGATACGGATAATTGCGATAGCCGCCGGTGGCGCACCGCTGGACAGGGCAAAGATCGTGTCAGCGGTGCCCATGGAAAGATGCTATTTCTTGTCCTTCGGACTCATGCCGGACATTGCCGCCTTAGCGCCGGTTTCGATGAGCTGCTGGAACAGTTGCAGACCCATCTGTCCCATGGGGGCAATCTGCTTGCCGATCTCCTGAAGCTGCTCGAGGCCGCCTGCGCCTTTCATCAACTTCGTGATATTCTCGACATAGGCCTCGTTCGCCTTGGTCACATCGGGCAGGCCGAGCAAAGCGCGCGCTTCTTCCGGCGAGCAGTCGATCTCGATATTCATCTTCACGGGCAAGGCCCTCCTTCCATTTCCCTCTTATGTCCCGCACTATAATGGCAAAGCCGAATCAAGCAATTGTGGAAGAAGGAGCCGGTTAATGGGTGACATGGTCAAGATCAACGCGCTGGGCGAGGATGCCCTGTTCCCGGCCTATATGGCCGCGCCCGCCGGTCCGCCTGAAGCAGCGATAATCGTCATTCCGGAAATCTTCGGGGTCAACCCTGGCATCAGGCAGAAATGCGACAGGCTGGCCTCCGACGGTTATCTTGCGGTCGCGCCCGATCTGTTCTGGCGCTTTGCGCCGGGGGTGCAGCTTAACCCCGATATTGAGGCGGAACTGCAGGAAGCGTTTGGCTATTTCGGACAATATGACGCGGATGACGGGGTGAAGGACATCGAGTCCCCAATCCACCCCCTCCGCGGTGGGCTGGCCGGTCAACCGCCGGTACAGCAAGTCGGCTGCGACGACGACGCCCTCGCGGCACGTCCGCCCCGCCTGTGCGGTCGCGCGAGCGGTTACTCTCCTCGCTGAGCGTCGGATCGCCTGCGTACCCGCCGCACCG
>JACVCM010000116.1 GCA_016742125.1 Sphingomonadaceae bacterium
GCTGGAACGCTTCGTACCATTTGTCAATATTGCGAACCACCCATACGCGCTGGGCCGATGGGCTGTGCGGGTCCGTGATGAGCCGCTGGCGCAGGTTGGCCTCGCGATAATTGCGGCGCCACACCTGCGCCCAGCCGAGGAAGAAGCGCTGATCGCCGGTCATGCCATCGATCACCGGTGCTTCCTGTCCGCCAAGCGAGGCCCTGTAGGCGTCATAGGCGATAGTCAGGCCGGCAAGGTCGCCGATATTCTCGCCCAGTGTGAATTCGCCCTTTACCGCTGCGTCGGGAAAAATCCTGTAGGCATCATATTGGGCGATCAACTTCTTGCCTGCCGCCTCAAATGCCGCGACATCGCCTGGCGTCCACCAGTCGGCCAGTTTTCCGGTCTGATCATATTTCGCGCCCTGGTCGTCGAAATGGTGGCTGACCTCATGCCCGATTACCGCACCGATCCCGCCATAGTTGATTGCCGGATCGGCCTTGGGATCGAAAAAGGGCGGTTGCAGGATGGCAGCGGGGAAGACGATCTCGTTCATGCCAAAATTGGCGTAGGCATTGACTGTCTGCGGCAACATGCCCCATTCCCAGCGGCGGATGGGCGCCCCCAGTTTCGACATATTGTCGTCGAAACCCCATTGGTTGGCGCGCAGATCGTTGCCGAACAAGTCGCCACGCGCGATTTTGAGTTTCGAATAATCCTTCCACCGATCCGGGTAACCTATCTTGGTCGTAAAATTCGCCAGTTTTGCGCGGGCTTTTATCTTTGTTTCGGGCTGCATCCAGGTCAGTCCGTCGATCCGGCGACCCATTGCGGCCAGAACATTCTTTACCAGGATATCCATCGCTGCCTTGGTTTCGGGTGGAAAATATCTGGCGGCAAATGCCTTTCCGACTTCATCGCCGACGACAGCCTCGGTAAATTGAACCCCGCGTTTCCAGCGAGGCTCACGCTGTGGAGTGCCTTGCAGCGTGGTTCCATAAAAAGCGAAGGTCGTGTCCGATACCGAATCAGGCAAGACATTCGAGAAGGCAGCGAGACTGTTGACGAGCATCTGGTCCTTCAGGACGGCGAGATCTGTTTCCGCATAGATTTTGGCAATGCCGGTGATCGCGCTCGGCTGGGCGACCACAACTTCGGTGATTTTCGGGCTCAGCCCCGTCAGTACCGGGGATAGCTTCAGGCCAGGCGCGATGCCGTCGAGCTGCGCCAATGTCATCTTGTTATAGGTTTTGGTCGCATCGCTCGAATCTTCCCGGGTCCATTGCACCTCGGCAATTTTCTTTTCCATTGCGAAGATAGCGTCGGCGCGGACGGTCGCATTTTTCTCGCCTGCCAGCGTCAGCATTTTGCCGAGATATTCGCGATATGCCTTGCGGATGCCCTCGAATTTGTCATTGTCGACGAGGTACATGTCGCGGTCGGGCAAGCCTGTGCCGCCCTGAAAGATCTGGAAGATATAGACGTCAGGGTTCTTGTCGTCCTGCCCGACAAATCCCCCGAAAAGCGCGCCCACGCCGTTGCGTGCAGCAACAGGCAGAAGCTTCTCGAACGCGGCCTTGGTCCTCACCCCGCGCACCTGATTCAGCCATGGCTGAATGGGCTTCAGACCCTTTTTCTCAACGGTCGCCGTGTCGAGATAGCTGGCGTAGACGTTACCGGCCTTGCTGCCCTTGCGATCCTTCTCTGCCTCCAGCACCAGCCTGACGCGCTCTTTCGACAGGTCGTCGAGCGCCGTAAACATCCCGTAGTTCGATTTGTCGGCAGGAATTTCGGTTTTCGCCGCCCATTTGCCGTTGGCGAACAGGTAAAAGTCGTCGCCTGGCGCGACCGATTTATCCATTCCCTCACTGTCGAAGCCAAAGCTGCCGAGCTGCGGGCCAACCTTGTCGGCAGCCTGCACTTCGGCTGGCGCATTCTGGGCAAGCGCAGGTGTGGCAATCGCCAACAATGAGGTTGACGCAGCAATGGCCCATATGTGCTTAAATTTCATGTCAGGACTCCCCATAAATCAATGTAATGACAGTAGTTTGTCGGGGAGTTGCGACCAGCCTTTATCCACCAGCCGCAATTACCTTCGACCGGCGTCGCCATTTGCTGCTGATCCACCAGCGCCAGAACCACGCGGCAAGAACATAACCGACGGCAGCAGAAACAATCGAGATAATGGCAAGTCCGGCCACGCCCTGGACAAACGCCATAGGCGCTTCGGTCCAGACAAAATCGATCCAGTCGGATAGTGGCGCGCTCGTCTGGATAAGTTCGTAAAAACGTCCCGAACCGCCGCTCAGGCGCAATACCGATTCGCCCACATAAACCGAAGCAAACAGGATGAAGGGCGTGGTTGCCGGCATACTCAGGAAAGTCATCGCTGCGCCGATGGGGATATTTGCCCGGAAGGGCAGCGCCAGCAGGGCTACGCCTGCAATCTGCACGCCCGGAATAAGCAGGAAAATTCCTACGAGCAGCCCGAGCGCGACCCCGCGCGGCACCGAACGTCGCGTAAATCGCCAGAGCGCCGGGTGAAACACGCGTTTCGCAAATGGCCGCAGGAGACGGCTGCGCTCGAAACTGTCGCGCGTCGGGGCCTGCCGGTGGATCCATGCGCCCAGCCGGTTTTTCGGTGCCTTCATCCGCGGTCCCGCATGATGCGTCCCTGCTCGCGCTTCCAATCGCGTTCCTTCTCGGTCGCGCGCTTGTCCGGAGCCTTCTTGCCCTTGGCCAGCGCCAGTTCCACCTTGGCTCGCCCCTTGCCGTTGAAATATATCGACAATGGCACAAGCGTCATTCCCTGACGCATCACTGCGCCGTGCAGCTTGTTTATCTCACGCACATTAAGGAGCAATTTACGGGGACGCTTGGGTTCGTGATTATAGCGGTTGCCGTGGCTGAATTCCGGGATGTTGGCGTTAATCAGCCATATCTGGTCGTCCTTCACTTCGGCATAGCTCTCGGCAATCGAGCCTTCGCCGAAGCGCAGCGACTTTACCTCGGTCCCGGTCAACACGATCCCGGCCTCATATTTATCGTCGATATGATAGTCATAGCGCGCGCGCCGGTTCTCGGCGACGGTCTTGACCTTGTCGAACTCTGCATGTCTCGGACGCGCCATCAGATTAAACCCGCATTCTCCAGTGCGGCGTCGACCTGGCGGCGGCTGTCCTCCGATGGCGGCGTCATCGGTAGACGCAACTCTGTGGGGAAGCCCTCGATAACCCGTGACAGCGCATATTTTATTGGACCCGGCGATGCGTCCGAAAACAAAGCTAAATGAAGGGGATAAAGCTTATCATTCAGATTGCGTGCCAATTCGTAATCGCCTGACGCACAAGCTGCCTGAAATTCCGCACATAATTTTGGCGCAACATTGGCGGTCACCGAGATGCACCCCTTACCGCCTGCGGCATTGAAAGCCAGCGACTGCTCATCGACCCCGGACAGCAGGCAGAAGTCGGGGCCACAAGCCAGCCGATGGTCGGTTACGCGCGGCATGTCGCCGCTGGCGTCCTTGATACCGATAACCGTCGGCAGCTTCGCCAGCCGCGCCACGGTCTCCGGCCTGATATCTGTCACAGTCCGCGCAGGAACATTGTACAGAAGAATCGGAAGATCGTTCTTCTCGGTCATCCGGTGGAAGTGCGCGTAAATCCCCTCCTGGTTGGGGCGATTATAATAAGGCGCCACTACAAGACCGGCAGCGGCGCCGCTCTTCTTCGAAAAATTGAGGTGCAGGATCGCGTTGTTCGTATCATTGGAGCCGCAACCGGCAATGACTGGAACCCGGCCCGCCGCCTGCTCGATGCAAACCTCGATAACACGATGATGCTCGGCGTTGGACAAGGTCGAGGCTTCGCCGGTCGTCCCGGCAGGCACAAGCGCACTCGATCCCTGCTCGATCTGCCAGTCGATCAGCGCGCGAAAATGCTTCTCGCTAAACGCTCCGTCGCAAAAAGGAGTCACCAGAGCCGGAATTGAGCCGGAAAACATATGAATTAACCTTCATTCTGGACCATAAGCCAACATACGGGGAATATAGTCGTTCGTTCAGCACGTGATAAGGATGGGGCACATAATATGTCCAGCATGGTAAAGCATCTCATTTCAGCATCCATTCTCATTTTGCCTTTTGCCGCTGCGTCTGCCCAACAGCCGGAGATTATATGGCAGCAGGGAACGGGCGGTGTCCGCACCCCGGCGCAGCCTCAGTCTGCGAGCATACAATATGACCCGAGCGAAGGTACAATCCCTGCGGCGCTCCAGCGTTGGAAAACCTTGAGCAGCGCATCGGGCTATAGCTTTGGTGAATACGCCTCGTTCCTCATGACATATCCAGACTGGCCCAATTCGGAGGAGATGCGTCGCAATGCGGAGCAGGCGATAAATCCGCTGAGCTGGTCGCCGAGCCAGGTTGTCGCCTATTTCGACAGGCTTCCCCCGCTCACCAATGCTGGCCGGGCACGTTATGCCATGGCGCTCGATGCCACCGGTGACAGGGCGCGCGCCGAAGTGCAGGCACGCGAGGCCTGGCGTGCGGGAACGCTTACCGACGATGACGAAGCGCGGCTGTTCCGCATTGCCGGCACCAAATTCTCAGCGAGCGACCATGATGCGCGCGTAGATCGTCTATTATGGTCCAGTGCCACCCGGGCGGCCGAACGCTGGATTGCCTACACATCGCCGCAACGGCGTCCCGCATTTTACGCAGCACTGGCGACCAGAATGAAAAGCCCCGATGCCGCCATGCGCGTGCAGGAAGCAGGGGCAAGCGCAAATTCCGAAGCCAGCCTGATTGCTGCCCGCGCCGATGCTTTGCGGACCTCCGGCAACAGCTTTGCGGCGCGCGAATTGCTGGCAGGTCGTGACAATCTCGCAGCGCCGGCCCCGGTATTGAAGGACTGGTACCAGCTGCTGCTGGCTCACGCCCAGGGTGCGGCGAATGACGGCCAGCATGAGCTTGCCTATCGCATTGCATCGCGTGTCGACGATGCCGTTCCTCGGGGGCTGGTGATGGTCGAACAGGATTTGACCACCCGCGACCGTTACACCAGCCTGACCTGGCTGGCAGGGTCGATAGCGCTGGAAAAACTCGGTCGTCCGCGTGACGCCATCGCCATGTTCAGCAAATATGCAGACGCTGCCAAAGCGCCACAGACGCGGTCGAAAGGCCTTTACTGGGCTGCCAAAGCCGCGGCGCGTGCCGGCGATCAAGCGGCGGCGACCAGGTTTAACGAGCAGGCTGCCGTCTATTATGAAAGCTTTTTCGGGCAATTGGCCCTCGAACAGTTGCGTCGGCCCTTGCCGCCGGTGCCGCGCGTGGCCGCAACGCCGCCGCCGCTAACCGACGGTCGCGCACCGCCTGTTTATCTGGCGGCGGCACTTGCGAGCAAATATGCCAGCTGGAAAGATCAGAGCATCTTTCTGCGCGCAATTGCGCGCAACGCAAAGACACCGGCGGATTTTGTCACCGCAATCGGTCTGTCCGGCAAGATCAACCGTCCCGATCTTGCGGTGATGGCCGGACGCACTGCGCGCTATTTCGGCTATTCGGATATGCTGGGCAATGGCTATCCCACGGTGAATGTCCCGGCTTCGCAAAGCCATAACTGGACGCTTGCCCATGCGATCATGCGGCAGGAAAGCCAGTTTGACAAAGCGGCGGTAAGCAGCGCACGGGCGCAGGGCCTGATGCAGTTAATGCCGGGCACGGCGCGTGAAACATCGGGCAAGATCGGCATGGCTTACAGGCCCGAGGCGCTTACCGTCGACACCGACTATAATATCAGCCTCGGCTCCACCTACATCCAGCGAATGCTGGATTATTATGGCGGCAACTATCCGCTGGCCATCGCCGCCTATAATGGCGGACCGGGCAATGTGAACAAATGGCTCCGCGACAATGGCGATCCACGCACCGGCCAGATCGGCATTCTGGAATGGATCGAAAAGATTCCCTTTACCGAAACCCGCGATTATGTGCAGCGCGTTCTGGAAAATGCGGTGATGTACGACCATTTGCACCCCGAACGGGCACGCTACAAAAAGCCAAATCCGCTGAGCCATTATCTGGGCAAATCGACGCCGGGGTGACATAGCCCCTCAATGGAGCGCACCAACCCGATTACACCCGCCGGATTCGCGGCCCTACGCGAACGATATGAAAACCTATTCGCCGTAGAGCGGCCCGCAGTGGTCGAGGTGGTAAGTTGGGCCGCCGGCAATGGCGACCGGAGCGAGAATGGTGACTATATCTATGGTCGGCAGAAGCTGCGAGCGATCGACCGCGAACTCGGACAGCTATCCAAGAAGATGAAATTCGCCAAGGTTGTCGATCCTGCGCGGCAGGAGGATCGCAGCCGCATATTCTTCGGCGCGACCGTGACAATTGCCGACGAAGACGATCTGCAGCGCACGGTTACGCTGGTCGGCGATGATGAGGCCGACGCTGGCGAAGGGCGGATCGGCTGGAACTCGCCGCTTGCAAGGGCGCTGCGCGGGGCGCGGGTGGGCGATGTAAAGACGGTCGTCCTGCCTGCCGGACCGAAGGAGTGGGAGGTTGTGGAAATTACCTATCCATCTTGATCGTCGCACCAGCGCAGGCTGGTGCCCATCACGTTTGTCCGCCTGAATCGATAGGCGAGATAGGCCAGTAGCGAGTCGCAACGTCCCCCGGACGTTTCTTGAACATGCGGGGAATGTTAAACCTGCAACTCCTTCGCTGGGGCGACGTCATTTTTTGGAGGAGTAACCCAAACTCTCCTTCGCCAATTCCAAAATCTCCGTATCCGCCTCCGGAAACTCATGCGGCACGCTCACTGCCAGTTCCTGCACAACATGTTTGAGCACGGCTATCCGCGCGGCCTTCTGGTTGTTTCCGTCGATCACTGTCCATGGCGCCCAATGTGTGTCGGTGCGTTTGAACATGTCCTTCATCGCATCGAGATAGGCTTCGCGCTTGTCACGGTTACGGAAATCCTCCGCGGTCACCTTCCAGCGCTTGGCGGGATCGTCGAGACGCTCGGTCAGCACCCTGTCCTGCGTTTCCTGCGTCACATGCAGAAACAGCTTGATGATCTTCGTCCCGATCTCGCCCTGACGTGATTCGAATTCATTGATTTCGTCATAACCGCGCCGCCATTCGGCCTCGCTGCAAAAACCTTCGACCCGCTCGACCAGTACCCGGCCATAGTGGCTGCGGTCCCAGATATGGATTTCGCGTTTGCCGGGCAGCTTGTTCCAGAAGCGCCAGAGAAAATGCTTGTCCTTCTCCTCCGCAGTCGGCGCGGAGATCGGATAAACCTGATAATAACGCGGGTCGAGCGTCGCGGTCAACCGCTTGATCGCCCCGCCCTTCCCCGCCGCGTCCCAGCCTTCAACGACGACAAGTGTGCGTGCTTCATGAAGTATATGCAGCGATTGCAGCTCCGCGAGACGGTCCTGTAGCGCCTTCAGGTCCGCGTCATAGTCGTCGTCGTATTTTTGGC
>JACVCM010000117.1 GCA_016742125.1 Sphingomonadaceae bacterium
TGAAACTGACCGAACAGCCTGATTCCAGGCCGAAATTAAAGCCGACCATGATGGGGCGCGGGCGCAGTGGGGTATAGTCGTCACCGTCGGGCAACGCAAATGGCGAACCTAGCGCGTAGCGATTGCCGGTTGCATCGAACAGGTTGCTGACGTTCAGGAAGACATCGCCTTGCGCCCGCTCCCACTTCAAACCCACACTTGAAATGAAATAACCGCCTTGCTGTGTGCCGAGTACCGGACCGATACCAAGGCGCGATTTGCCCACGTAGCGCGCGGATGCGGCAAGCACGAGGTCGCTATTGTCAGCGAAGGAATGCCGATATGACAAGCCCGCACGGCCGCTGAAATTGGCGACGTTGGGGACGGTCAGCAACAGCGATGGCGATTTCTGGGCGCTAAGGGTCAGAAAACTCCGCGCAGCAGGCGAGGGGCTGTCGAGACGGCTATGACTGAATATGAACGCGCCATCGAAGGTCAGCGCCCCGGTCGGACGAACCGAAAGCTGGCCTTGAACCGACACGATATGTCCGTCGCCGATATTCGCCGTGGTCGGGAATCCCTGCCCGTCAGTGAGGTCGGCCTGGATGTCCTTCCAGTCCGTGTAGGCGACGGTACCCATCGCAGTGAAGCGATTGGTGCCAAGATCGCCAAAACGAAAGCCGCTTTCGATCGTGGACGTGCGATCGTTGCGGAAATGACGGATGGTCGGGCCGTCCACGGCCAGGCCACCGGGTCTGAATCCCTGCTGGAATCGGAGGAACGCGGTCAGGTTGGCCAGCGGCGTCGCGGCGACCGCAAATGACGGCAGGAAACTGGTTTCGCTCCTTCTCGCTTGCATCCTGAGGCTGGCAAGATCGAAAAGTGGCGGAACTTCCAGTGCAGTACCGGACAATTTTGCCGACGAAATCCGTCCACCGACGGTCATAGTGACATCCTGGAAAAGCGCGATCGTCGCCTCCCCGAATAACGCCCATTCGGACAGGCGGTTTTCAACGCCGGGTGTCGGCACCGGCATGCTTGCGGGACTGAGCGCACGGTTCAGCCGCGAATTGCTTCGAATATGGCTGGCACCGATAAGCCAGCCGCCACCGTCTTCGGCATCGTAAGTCAGCCTGTGTTCTGTCGAGAACAGCGCAATGCGGTTCTGCTGTCTGAATAGAGTAGGCGTGCTGAGCAGCGGGGTTGCATCGTAATTTTCGATCAGGTCATGCTCGACAAAACCCGCCGAAGATATGAGGCGAAAGTCGCCAATGCTGCCATTCACCTGCATATTTGCGAGCCAGTAATCGCTCATGAAAGGCTGCGCCAACGGGCTGCGCCGGGTACGAACCGGAAACCCGCGTTGCGCATATTGGGCGTCGTCGCCACGTATCGATTGGCCCACGCCGGAAAAATCGACCCGCCAGTCATCGTTCGGGGCGACGCTCAGCATTACCCTGCCGCCGATGATATCGGTGCTGTTGACATCACCGCGACCCCGACCGCTGTCGTCGATATAGCCGCCCTCGCGCGCGCCATAGGCGAGCATACGGACAGCAACGCGGTCAGGGACAACCGGGATGTTCGCTACCGCATGCCCGTCGGCGCTAGGCTCGCCATGCGCAGTTGCGGCGATGGAATAGGCTGTATAAGCCTCGGTTTGTGACAATCTGGGTAGATTGGGATTGGCGCGGATGATCCCGCCCAGCGAACCGGCACCGTACAACGTGCCCTGCGGGCCTTCAAGCACCTCGACCGAGCCGATATCGTAAAGTCGTAAATCGGGGTCGGGCGCGTTATAGTTCACGCGCATCTCGCCGAAATACTGGCCGACAGTCGCCTGTGTAGGGCCTGTAAATCCGGAGTCTGCAATCCCCCTGATAAACAGCTTGTTGCGTCCGGCACCAGCGTGGGTGGACGACACGCTGGGAAGCTTTTCGAGAATTGCCGCTGTGTTACCGGCATCGAGTCCGGCCGTAAAACTGCTGCCCTGAATCACGCTGACCGTTGCGGGCAGCAGGCTGAGGGGGGTTTCACGTTTGCTTGCGGTCACTATGATCTCGACAGGGGGTTCGCCCTGCACTGTTTGTCGGGGCGGCGACGCCGTCATGACCCGTTTCGCTTCTACCCTGCGCGCGACCCGCACAGGCGGAGGCGCGGCAACGATACGCCAGCTGCGCTCATTTATCCGCAGAACGCGGACCGCCTGTCCTTTGACCAGACGCCGGATAGCCTCGTCGACCGACATGCGCCCGCGCACGCCCCTTACCACAAGCCGTGTCAGGCTTTGATCGGATATGCCGATGGAACTGCCGCTCTGTTGACCCAGTTGGACAACTGCGTCGCCGAGTCGGCCAGCTTTTACATCGATCGCGTTCCGGTTGCCGGCTTGCGCGCCCTGCACGATGGAAAGAGCGGCAACGGTGGCAAAAAGACTAGCGGCTAGCTTCATCTCCCCCCACCAATATCCAGCCATTTTCTGTGCGCCTTACACCCACACCCAACACGGGGGCGGTCTCAGTCACAAACCGGTCGGCATCCTTTTGCACGTTGATCGTTCCTGTAAAACGCATGTCCCGGACTTCCGCGGACGCGGCGATGTTCCTGCCCAATGATCGGCTCAGGTCGGCCGCAACGCGGTCCATGGAGGCTGCATCATAAGTTAACTGGTTTCGCCTCCAACCGCCCACTGCGGACGTCGGGACAGCAAAGGTTTCGATACCCATTTGGCGATCATCTGCACGAAGCGCTTGCCCGGGCTTCAAGGCAACCCGTTCCTTTTCCGGGTTATAGATTACCAATCCTTCGGAAACACCGACCTCGGTGCTTTTGCCATGGCGAACAATGTTGAAAACCGTCCCCGCATCCTTGACTACCGCATTGCCGACCTCGACGATAAAGGGATCGTGGGCGTTATGGACGACGGTGAAAAGTGCCTCGCCCCTCTCAAGCTCCGCATGACGCGGGTCGCTTTTGCGCAAGGTGATTTTGGTATCGCCATTGAGTTCGATCGTGCTGCCGTCACGAAGGGCGACGATCTGCCGCTCGCCAGCGCCGGTTTCCACAGAATAGGGCAGATATTGTAGAGAGAGGAATGACAATCCGGTCAATGCAACCATTGCCGCTGCAATACTACCCAATCGGCGAAACGACCAGCGCCTCGCCGGTGCCATATCCGCCACAATCCGTAGCGGAGAAGGCTCGGCTGGTATCAGTTCGGGCAACATATCGTCGAGCATGGTCATTCGCTCGAAAGCTTTCGCATGCGCCGCGTCGGCCTCCAGCCACTCGGTCAGGGCCTCCCAATCGTCGAAGTCGGCTTCGCGCGAGCGGATGGTCCACGCGATGGCTTGCTCGTCGATCGGTCTGTCTTCCATAGCCATTATTTGCCCTTCAGCACCAAAGACGGAGTCGTGCACGTCATTCCGTATCGAGCTCCTGTTTCAACGCCGCCATCGCGCGATAGGCCTTTTGCAGATGCTTCTCCACGGTTGCGAGGCTGACCGATAGGTCGCGGGCAATGGTTTTCTGTCCGACCCCGTCGATCCGGAAGCGCCGGAAGATGGTTGTCGTCGGTTCGCCCAGTTCGTCCATGACATCATGTGCCCGTGCAAGCATGCTTTGCGCGATCACGGCGCGCTCTGCCGAGGGCTCGTCCGAAACCTCGGCCAGGTCGCCGCCATTCGCATCGGACCAATATTCTTCACGCCGAGATCGCTGCACGTCGGAGCGATGAATATCGATCATCAGATTGTGGGCCACCCGGAAAAGGTAGGAACGGGGATTGCCAATCGGACCACTGCCCTTCGCCGATGCGCGCAGCCAGACTTCCTGGACCAGATCCTCGGCCTGCTCGCCAGCACCCCGCGCACGCAGGAAGCGCTGCAGTAAGTCGCGGTGTTCGAAAAATATGGCTTCAAGGCCTTGCGGCATAAATACAGCTTTTGCTCAATCCGATTGAGACAGCCGCCCCTCTGTCTATCAACAAATCTACCCCGGCCCGCCGGAGTCGCGGGTGCATATGATGGTGCCAGCCACGAAATCAACATGAAATGTAAAAACACACACCATCAGAGGCTGGAGAGTTCGATAGCTATAAAGGACAGCGGACGCGGCGGGACAGTTACCGGGAGGAAAAGCAACGGTCGATTCGCTCGGAAATGACCGCATTAGTCGCAGGATGTCGGGTCTTTGTCGCTCAGTCACGGCAATCGGGAGATCAGTCGATTAAGGCGCGGCACCATCTCGGTCCTCGTTCAGGACTGGCGCAACTTGCCTTTACAGGAAATATTTCAATGCGAATTCTGACATCGTTGGCAGCCTGCCTTTTGACCACCGCCTGTTCCGCTTTGCCCGCTGCGCAGATGAGGCTGCCGCCGGCACTGGTGCAACAATCCGCACCTATCCCGATCAAGGGTATCGGTGGCGGTCGGCAGGGACAGTTCGTTGCTGATGCATGGCGGGGCTCTTACAACCGATCCGAGGAACGGTTGGCATTCTTCGAAACTTTTGTGACCAACCGCGGCCACAGCCAGTTCATTATCGAAGGGCCCGGCATTTCGAGTTCAATCGAAGCCAAATGCCGGATGCGGGAACGGGTACTCGATTTGGAGATTGTCGAGTTCACCCCGGGACCGATGTCCTATCGTTGCGAATTCACTGCCGCCGCCCAAGCAATCCCAGCCCGGTTCGAATTGCAGGAGGTACGCTCGGGTCTCGCAGGAGCGTTAAGCCGCCGGGAACGTCGGGGAGAGATTGCGCTGGGCGGTGAAACCGTGCAGATTCGTTCGGTCCACAAATTGGAGGGAACGCCGATCGAAATGGCTGTGCCTATCGGATATGTTTTCGAACAGAACGGCTTCCCGGTAGGGGCGGTGGAAATCAACGGATCGCCCAGACTGTTCTTTGCCGAAGCGACCAACGAAAACCTGTCCCGCACTATCGTGACCGGTGCAATCGCGCTCGCGATCTTCTGGGATCCGGCCAACAGTGCACTTGGCGATTGATGGCGCGCGACGGCGACCTCCCGCAAATGTCATCTACGACCGCCGATGGCGGATCGGTTCAGTCTTGGCCCGCCCTGCCGCCGGTCCGCCATCACCAGCGTACATTGGGGCTGGTGGCGCTGATCTGGTTCGCCAGCGGCACGCTGTTCATGCTGCCCTATCTGCTGAGAGGCGGGCTCGACTTTGCCGCAGTTGTTTCGCATTACAGCGTCGCAACCGTCGGCCTGGCG
This sequence comes from Sphingomonadaceae bacterium, assembly GCA_016742125.1. Classification (GTDB taxonomy): domain Bacteria; phylum Pseudomonadota; class Alphaproteobacteria; order Sphingomonadales; family Sphingomonadaceae; genus Sphingorhabdus_B. The sequence goes on from JACVCM010000117.1 coordinate 5,216, forward strand.
TTATCGCTGCTGTTGCTGGTAATGGCCAGGCGGTTGCAGGCGCTGTCCGGTGCAAAGGTGTTTGTATATTACGCGCTGACCGTGGCGGTGCTGGCGGCCATGCTGGGGATCATCGATATTGCCCTATTCGAAGGCATCCACGCCCAGTTCGAGCGTGATTTTGGGGCGGGTAGACCGGTTGGCTACCTCGCCCAGTGGTCGGGCAATTTTGCGATCTTCAGTTCGCAATTTTCATTGATTGCCGTCGCTTTCTGGACGCTGGAAACGCTCGAGGCCTATCGGCGTCAACAGGCCGAGCTTGCAGCGAACAAGACGATCGCTGCCGAAGCGCGGAGCCAGGCCAACCGGGCCAAGCTGTCCGCGTTACGTTATCAGTTGAACCCGCACTTCCTGTTCAACACCCTGAATTCGATATCCTCCCTCGTCGTGACGCAGCGGAATCAGGACGCGGAAATGATGATTGCGCGGCTGTCCGAATTCCTGCGCACTACGCTGACCAGCGATCCGACCGCCGCGCAGACACTGGAAGGGGAACTCGAGACGGTCGACGCCTATCTTGGGCTCGAACGCATCCGGTTCGGGGAACGGCTGGAGATTGCGATCGATTGCCCGCCTGATTTGCGCGATGCGTTGCTGCCGCACTTCCTGTTGCAGCCACTGGTGGAGAATGCTGTCAAGCATGGTCTGGCGCCAAGTGACGCGGTCGTCACCATCAGTATTTCTGCGCGCAAACATGGAACGGAACTGCTGATTGCTGTGGAAAATGATGTGGCCGTGGGCGATGCCCCGGCCAAAGGTGGGGGCCTAGGCCTGCGCAACGTCCGCGAACGGCTTGAAGCTGTCTAGGGCACGAAAGGCTCATTGGAAACCATCCATCGCGACGCCGGGTTTATCGCCCTTGTGCGCCTGCCGCTCGAGCTTGCCCCGGCATGAGCCTCCGTGTCCTTATCGTGGATGACGAGCAACTGGCGATAGATCGCCTGGCCGGCTTCCTGGGCGATATCGAGGATGTGGAGGTAGTGGCTAAGGTCAGGAATGCCAGTGCGGCTGCAGATGCTATCGTTTCTTTGCGTCCCGACGTCGTACTGCTCGATATCCAGATGCCGGGTCGCAGCGGGATGGGCCTGGCCACTGATCTAGACATGGAAGATCGGCCGGAGATCATCTTCGTGACCGCGTTCGAGCATTTTGCCCCTGACGCATTTGCCGTGGATGCGGCAGATTACCTCCTCAAACCGGTTCGTTTCGACCGGCTTAAACAAGCCATCGTCCGATCGCAGCGGCGAATCCGGCTGAAGGCAGCGGCCGCGCTCGGCGAAAGTCCAACGGTCGAGCCCAATAACTTTCTCCGCGAATTGTGGGTGACCGTGCGCGATGGTCAGGTTCGCCTCGATATCGACCAGATCGAATGGATCGAAGCAGCAAAGGACTATGTCCTGCTGCACACCGCCACACGTAGTTATCTTCACCGCATTTCCATGAGCGCGCTACAGGACCGGCTCGATCCGCAGGCCCTGATGCGGGTTCATCGTTCGGCATTCGTGCGGCCGGGGCTGGTGCAGAAACTGGAACGCCCGGGCAAGGGTAGTCTCAATCTGGTGCTGCGCGACGGCGCGATCGTTCAGGTCGGACCAAGTTATGTCAAAGATGTACTGCGTGCCCTGACGCTCGGAGAGGATTGAGAAGCCGGATTGCAACAGAAAAACTCGCCCGGCATGAGGCCGAGCGAGCGCGCTTCTACGGGGGTGGGAGTTTTAGAAGCGCAAACCTGCGGTCATCATCGCCTGATGTCGACTGCTGTCGAAATCTGCATCGGCAAACGCGCCATAGTCGGAGTAGCGATATTCGATCCGGGCGAATGGCTGGCCAAGATCAAACTCTATGCCGGCACCAAGGCGCCAGCCATCACTATTACCTCCTGTTTTCTCAACCTCGTCATCGGTGGTGTAGGCCAATGTGAATCGTTGGTTGGTGTACCCGCCCTTGGCAAAGACCATGGCCTTGTCGCTGACCTTCACGCCAATCCGCAGACCGGCATAGATGTCGCGGCCAGCCGCCAGAGCGAATGCATCGACATCTTCGAGGACATCCGTGGTTGTGGCGCTAACCGAACTGTCGGTAATTTCGGCCTCGATCCCAAGCACGATGCTGTCGAGATTGAAATCGTAACCGAGCGCAAAGCCATATGCGATGCCGTCGGCACTGCCGTCGTCCTCCCCGCTACCGGAAGCGAAGCGGTCATAGCCAG
>JACVCM010000022.1 GCA_016742125.1 Sphingomonadaceae bacterium
CGCCGTTGCACCGACCCACGGACCGTGGAACGGCCGATTGTCTTGTGCAAGGGCGGAACTTCCAATTGTTGATGCGGCAACAGTCACCGCGATAAACCGGGTTATTTTCATTATCTATTCCCTATTGCAGATGACCGTGATCACCTGTTGAAATTGAAGCGCCGGACCGTCCGGCGTCCTGCCGGCCGGATGACAGGCACAAGGGAATGATGCTGCAACGCATAGCTGTGACATCTAAATTCAGTGACGAAAGCCCGGATGGGCGACAAAGCCCGGAATTACAGCGACGAACCCGGCTGACCTGGCGCCAACTAAACATCGTGCTGGTCCGGTCACAGCCAAAATGGCGGGGGGTCGATCGGGGCAGCGGACATAAAATATACGCACAGCGCCCATATCCAAATGCTGCGATGCTTACTGGCTATCTGAAAGAAATGGTAGACGCTGAGGGGTTCGAACCCACGACCCGCTGATTAAGAGTCAGCTGCTCTACCAACTGAGCTAAGCGTCCCCATTTCGGGCTGGCCACGTGCACGGCCCGTTTGGAGCGCCGCCTTTGATGGGATTCGGGCCTTTTGTCAAGCTTGTGATGCGCGATTTAGCTGAATTGGCCGCGCTTTGCTCCCGGGTGGCGCTCGATCGACATGATGATGCCGACGCATATCATCATCGTCAGCATCGATGATCCGCCATGACTGACAAAGGGCAAGGGAATTCCCGCAACAGGCGCAAGACCGACCACCATCAACAGGTTGATCATGATGTAGAAAAAGATGGTGCATGTCAGGCCGGCGGCAACCAGTTGTCCGTACCGGGTCTTGCTCTCCATCGCCACCGTAAGACCCCACCGCATCAGCAGATAATATAGGCCAAGGATGAAAAAGCCGCCGATGATTCCCCATTCTTCGGCCATCGTCGCAAACACAAAGTCGGTATGGCCCTCGGGTAGATAGTCGAGATGGCTCTGCGTACCGTTCCCGAAACCTTTGCCAAAAATACCGCCGGATCCGATGGCAATTTTGGACTGGGTTATATGGTATCCGGCACCCAGAGGTTCATTTTCGGGATTAAGGAAAATCAAGACGCGATCCTGCTGGTAGGGTTTCATCCCGAAGAAAAAGACCAGAGGTGCAATGACCGCGAGCGTGCCGCCCGCCCCGATGAAATAGATAAGCGGCAATCCGGCCATGAAGCCGACCACACCCAGACTGAAGGCATATGCAATAGCAGCGTCGAAGTCGGGCTGAATGATAACCAGTGCGCTTGGCAAGATCAGCAAGGCCGCAAGCGGCCAGAGCGCATCGATGCCATTTATGCGGTTAGGCGGCAGTCGGTCGAAAAACCACGCTGCCGCCAGCACCATCGCTGGTTTCATGAGTTCGGACGGTTGGAGCGAGATAATTCCCAGATCGATCCAGCGCCGGCTGCCACCGCCGACAAAGCCCATCAGTTCGACCGCCAACAACATGAGCAGCAGAATGAGGTAGACCGGGAAGGTTATGTTTTTCCAGAAATCCAACGGCATTCGCGACATGATCAGCGCCATCGCAAGGTAGAGGAGAAAGCGCACGATGTGCTTGCCGGCCCAGGGCTCGAAATGTCCTCCCGCCGCCGAATAAAGCACTGTTGCGCCAAATCCGACCAGCGCCATCAGAATGAAAATCACGCGCCACGGCAGGCTTGCGATCGGGGCAGGGACAATGCTGTTCATGTCGACGAGGGGTCTAGCGGAGGGGGCGGTGCCGGTTGACCCTGGAACGCCGCATATTTTGCCGCCATCCGCTGTTCGATAGTACCACCCCACCCAGCCTCTAGCGCTTCGAGTGAGGCCATCGCCTGTTCGCGGTCGTAGAGGAAGGTCAGCACATCCTTGGCGATAGGTGCTGCCGCCCGCGCGCCACCCATGCCATGTTCGATGACCACAGCCGCGCCGTATCGCGGCTGGTCGACGGGCGCGAAACAGACGAACAGTCCGTGATCGCGATATTTCCATTCGCCCGACTGGCCACGTTGCGAACCTGCGATCCGCCGGACCTGCGCCGTCCCGGTCTTACCGGCCATGGCGATATTGTCGAGTTGCAGCTTGCTGCGCACGGCTGTGCCGGCACCATTGACCACCAGGTTCATGCCCTCGCGCACGATATCCAGATGCTCCTTTGGAAAGGAAAGCGGCGTTGGCGCACCGCGCTTTTTCATCAGGATTTCCGGCTGGATATTCAATCCCGACGCGATCCGGGCCGACATCAGCGCAAGCTGAAACGGGCTGGCAATGATATAGCCTTGACCGATCACCGCGTTCAGCGTGTCGGATTCCGTCCACCGCTGGTCATATTTGCGCAATTTCCATTCGCTGTCGGGAACGGTACCATAGCGCTGTGACGGAAAAGGCAGGGGAAATTCCTGCCCCAGTCCCAGTTCGCGCGCCACAGGCGCGATATTGTCATAACCGATGCGCCGACCCATCGAATAGAAATAGGTGTTGCAGCTTTTCATGATGGCGCTTTTCATGTCCATCGGACCATGGCGCCCCAAACATTTGAACACGCGGTTGCCAAGCCGATATCCGCCGCCGCACGATACGGTTTCTTCAGGATCGACACCATGCCGCTGCAACGCCAGCCCAACCATGGGTTTCAGTGTCGACCCTGGCGGATATAGTCCCTGCAGCGCTTTGTTCAGCATGGGAATATGATCGTCTGAATTCAGCATCTTCCATTCGATACGGCCGATCCCATCCGAGAAGCTGTTGGGATCGTAACAGGGCATCGACGCCATCGTCAGGATGTCGCCTGTCAGGCAGTCGAAGATGACAACCGACCCGGATTCCAGACCAAGGCGTCTTGCCGCATAGTTGTGGAGATCGATATCTATGGTCAGCTGCACAGGCTTGCCCGGGGTATCGGGACGCGTTGTCAATTCGCGGACGATCTTGCCGCGTGCGGTCACTTCGGTCCGTTTCGCACCCGGGTCCCCCTGCAGGCGGTTCTCCAATGTCTTTTCAAGACCGTCCTTGCCGATCTTGAAGCCCGGTGTAATCAGCAGCGGATTCTTGTTTTTCTCATATTCTTCGGCCGAGACCGTTCCGACATAGCCGATAAGATGTCCGACCGCCGCCCCGCTCGGGTAGAAACGCGAGTAGCCTTGGCGGGGACTGACGCCGGGCAGGTCGGGCAGGCGGACGCTGACCGCCGCAAAACGTTCATAGTCTAGGCCGTCCGCGACCTGTACGGGCTGGAAACCTTGTGCCTGCTTGAGTTCGCGGTTGATGCGGTCGACTTCGTCGGAATCGAGCGACAGCAGGTTTGCCAGCGTGGCGATTGTCTCTTCCTTCCGCACCAGACGATCAGGAATGATGTCGACGCGAAAATCTGCGCGATTGGTTGCGATCGGCTTGCCATAGCGATCGATGAACCAACCCCGGCGCGGCGGGATGATCGTCAGGTTGACGCGATTGCTTTCCGCCAGCAGTTTGTATTTCTCGTTGTCGGCAACTGCGATGTAGGACATCCGCGCGGCGACGGTCAGGCCGACCGCTGCCTGCACCCCGCCGACAAACATCGCGCGACGGGAGAAAGTGAATTCAAGCTGTCCTGATGTAACCTGCTTTTCGAATTTCATGTTGCCAGTCGCCAGCTATCCAGACGCGCGCATATTCGCACGACCAGCGGATATAGCAATATCGACAGCATGATCTGCGGCAACAGCACGACCGGGCTGGGCGCGGCATGCGCCAGGCTGGCAATCCATAGGCCGCCCAGCAAGGCTGCCGCGATAAGTAAGGACGCGATAAGCCAGTCCTGCAAATGGTCGCGCCAGATTGCCCGGGAATCGATGATCTCCACCGTGAGCATCGCCAGCGACCACAGCAGACCCGCGCTGCCAAAGGGTTGGCCGCTGAATATGTCATCGAACAGCCCGAAGGGTACGCCCGACCAGACAGGCAGCAGCCCCGGTCGCATCAGCCGCCATGCCAGAAACATCAGCAGGCCGAATGGCGGCAATAACGGCTGGGCCGTAAACACCGGTAATGTCGTGACCATCGACCCGAACATGATGGATGCGATCGGGATGGCGAGCATTTTCAAGGTCGAAGGCTCGCGGTCGAAACGGCTTTCATATTCCCGACCGGGCCGCAGGGGCAGGCGAATGGCGGTAACCGGGCTTTTCACTCGACCACCTCCTGGACGGCTCCATCGGGCGCGATCGATTGCTGGGCCGTGCGGGCCTCGCCCTGATAGGCCCTCATGACCATGGCATAGGGCGTATTGGCTGGGTCGGCCAACGGACGCGCCAATGCGCCGTCATTCGTTTTGCGGATGACACGGGCAAAGGGAATATTTGGCTGGTACAGGCCCCCATTGCCGGAGGTGACGATAATGTCGCCCACTTTGAACGGACTTTCGCCCAGGTTCAGGGGTTTGATTACAACCAGTCCATTGCCCAAGCCCGTGGAAAAGGCCGGCAGGCCGTCGCTCGCGCGCATGACAGGAACCAGATTTTCCGCATCGGTCACCAGAAGGACACGCGCGGTGGTCGGCCCGGATTCGATGACCCGCCCGATAAGGCCCGAAGGACCGCGAACAGGTTGCGCTCGCTCGACGCCGTAATTGGAACCGACAGAAAGGGTGGCGATGCGACGGGTGCTCGACGCCGTCGAACTGATGAGCCGCGCGACGACGACCTGCTCGGCAGTTTCTTCTTGCAACTTCAGCAAACCACGAAGGCGGGCATTTTCGACACGCAACGCCCTTGCTTCGATAAGCTTGGTCCGGCTGGCTGCCACCTCTTTGGTAAGCGCAGCATTTTTGGAGGCTGCGTCGAAATATGCCGACAGGTTACCGCCAATATCCCGGCTGGTCCGGCGGACACTGTTGAAAAAGCGCGCCACTGGTGCGGTTACCTCTGCGCCTGCTGCGCGCAACGCCGCAAAACCGGCCGGATCGGCAATCGAAACAACCAAAAGGAGCGCAGCCACCACCGTTCCCGCAATCGCAATCACATAGGTTGCGAAGAGGCTATATTGCGCCTTCCGGGAAAATCCGGGGCGCCGGTGTGGGGGCGGCGCCATCCTTGCGAACTCCGCTTAAGCGGTCAGCAGGACGCCGCGGAAGATCGGATCTTCCATCGCCCTGCCGGTGCCGATGGCAACGCAGGTCAGCGGGTCTTCGGCAACGGTCACCGGCAGCCCGGTTTCGTCACGCAAATACTCATCGAGACCGGCCATCAGGGCTCCGCCTCCGGTCAGGACGATACCTTGATCAACGATATCGGCTGCAAGTTCGGGTGCGGTATTTTCCAGCGCGATGCGCACACCTTCAAGGATGGTGCCAATCGGCTCGGACAGCGCCTCGGCAATCTGGCCCTGATTGATCGAAATTTCCTTGGGTACGCCGTTGACCAGGTCGCGGCCCTTGATGTGCAGCGTATGGCCGATACCGTCCGCAGGAGGACGCGCTGTACCGAAATCCTTCTTGATGCGCTCCGCAGTGGCTTCGCCGATCAGCAGGTTATGATGTCGGCGGACGTAGGAGACAATGGATTCGTCCATCTTGTCGCCCCCCGTACGCACCGAAGTGGTATAGGCCAGGCCGCGCAGCGAAAGTACCGCAACTTCGGTGGTGCCGCCGCCAATATCGACGACCATCGAACCGATGGGCTCGGTCACCGGCATGTCGGCACCGATTGCGGCCGCCATCGGCTCTTCGATCAGGAACACCTCTGACGCACCTGCATTGGACGCCGCATCCCGGATGGCACGGCGTTCGACGCTGGTCGAACCCGACGGCACGCAGATGACGATTTCGGGATAGCTGAACATCCGCCGCTTGCCATGCACCTTGTGGATGAAGTGCTTGATCATCTGCTCGGCGACATCGATGTCGGCGATGACCCCGTCGCGCAACGGCCGGATCGCTTCGATGCTGTCCGGCGTCTTGCCCATCATCAGCTTGGCATCGTCACCCACAGCCTTCACGCGCTTGATGCCGTTCAACGTTTCGATCGCGACCACCGAAGGTTCATTCAAAACAATGCCTTGACCGCGCACATACACAACCGTGTTCGCGGTGCCGAGGTCGATTGCCATATCCTGCGAAGCGAAACGGAAAAATTTGCCAAATACCATCTAATGTCCACCCAATCCAAACCTGGTGAGAATCTTTTTTGAGCGCGCCCAAAATAATCGCGCGGTCCTAGCGGAATTTGCTGTTTCAGGAAAACAGATATTTGGCTGGAATGCACACGATTAAGGAGTCGCTTGCGAGGGGCGCTTGGGCTAGGAAATCGCCGATGTCAATAAGAAGGCTCCCCGAAAATCTGGTGAACCGGATAGCTGCCGGTGAAGTGGTGGAAAGACCGGCCAGCGCGTTGAAGGAACTGGCTGAAAACGCCATCGATTCAGGCGCCCGCAACATCTCGGTGCGTCTGGCGTCTGGCGGGATCGATCTGATTGAAGTGACCGACGATGGTTGCGGAATGTCACCGGCGGACATGGCCTTGGCGCTGGAACGGCATGCGACATCCAAGCTGCCAGATGAAGATATCGAACTGGTTGCGACCCTGGGCTTCCGGGGGGAGGCCTTGCCGTCCATTGCCAGCGTATCGAAGATGACCCTGGAAAGCCGCCCTTCGACAAGTTCGGGGAGCTTGGCAGAAGGCTGGAAGCGCATTGTCGATCACGGCGCTTTGGTTGGCGAGGGGCCTGCTTCAATTCCGCCCGGCACTCGCGTTCGCGTGGAAAATCTTTTCGCCAATGTCCCGGCACGCCGCAAATTCCTGCGGAGCGCGCGCGCCGAATATGCCGCTGCGCTCGATTGCGTAAAGCGGCTGGCGATGGCGCGGCCCGATATTGGCTTTACGGTGGAGCATGACGGGCGGCGCGTGCTGGCGGTGCAGCCCGATATGGAGCGGCCCGAACGCGTCGCCGCGCTGACCAGCGCGGATTTGATGGAAAACAGCGTCGGCCTCGACTTTCAGCGCGAGGGTGTAAGGTTGGGTGGGGTTGCCAGCCTACCGACCTTCAATCGAGGCGTGGCCGATCACCAGTATCTGTTCGTGAACGGGCGTCCGGTGAAGGATCGTTTGCTGATCGGCGCGGTGCGCGGGGCCTATGCCGAAATGTTGGCGCGGGACCGTCATGCGGTGGTCGCGCTGTTCCTCGACCTGCCGCCGACCGAAGTCGATGTGAACGTCCATCCGGCCAAGACCGAGGTGCGGTTTCGCGAGCCCGCGCTGATCCGCGGGATGATCGTGTCAGGCCTCCGCCACGCGCTTGATCAATCGGGCTTCCGCGCGGTGCAACGTGCCGCAGAGGTTAGTTGGCAGCAGGAGCCCGTGGCGGTTACCGCAGCGCAAGGCGGTTTTTTTCGCAGCCCTTCTCCCCTCCCCTTCAGGGGAGGGGTCGGGGGTGGCGCTTATCCGGCGGGAGTTGCGTTTGCGGGAAGACCCCACCCCAACCCCTCCCCTGAAGGGGAGGGGCTATTCGCCCCCCTCATGGGCCGGGCCGCCGAAGCCGCCGACCCTGTTCCCGAAAGCCGCAGCCACCCGCTGGGTGTCGCGCGGGGGCAGGTGGCGAACACCTATATTGTGGCAGAGGCCGAGGATGGCCTGGTCATCGTCGACCAGCATGCGGCACACGAACGGCTTGTTCTCGAAAGGATGCGTGCTGCGATGGCGGCGGCGGGCGGAACGGTCCCTTCACAGGCGCTGCTGCTCCCCCAAGTCGTCGAGCTCGACGAACCCGCCTGCGACCGGCTAGAGGCCCGCGCAGGAGAACTGTCCGCTTTCGGACTCGAACTCGAACGCTTCGGTCCCGCAGCGATGCTCGTCCGTGCCACCCCGGCAATGCTCGGGGGCGGCGATGCAAAAGGCTTGATCGAAGACCTCGCGGACGACCTCGCCGCTTACGACGAGGCTTTGTCTTTGAAAGAACGCATAGACCATGTCGCGGCGACGATGGCTTGCCACGGATCGGTCCGCGCTGGCCGTGTGCTGTCCGTTCCAGAAATGAATGCGCTGTTGCGGGAGATGGAAGTGACACCGCACAGTGGGCAGTGCAATCATGGTCGTCCGACTTGGGTGAAGCTGGCGCTGGACGATGTTGAAAAGCTGTTCGGCCGGAAGTAGCCGAACAGCTTCAATTTTAGTGCCCTAACGAGAATTTGGCGAAGAGCGTAAAGCCCGTCGGGTTTTTGCCATAGGCCGCATCAAGCGCATCGGGTTTGGCGTAAGCCGAAATTGTCCCGCCCAGCGCCAGATTGAGCGGACCACTCAGCGGCAGGCGATAGGCGTAGCCCGCCTGAAGCTTGCTCACGCGGAACGGGACTTCATGCAACGGGTCATCATGGTCGGGAAATAGCTCGTCATTTTTTACGTTTTCGAAACGGCCAAAGACGGTGTGATGGTCATCGATGTCCCAGTTTGCTTCAACGAGATAGGCCGTCAGTGTCGGCCCCGGATCGCGGTTCTTGGCCGAGAAAGCCGCAGTCGCGGTCAGGCCCTTGCCGTTGGCATAATGCGCGCTGGCCGTCGTGCGATGCTCATTCTCGTCGGGATGGATAGTAAATTCGGGCTGTTTCAGGAAGCCGTGGCTTACCTGCATCGCCCATTGCGCCGACGGATTGAAAGTCGCGCGGACCGACCAGCTGTCGAAGCGGGGCTTTTCAATATCCCAACGATCCTCATCCGGCTCGCGGCCGGTGAAAACCGAACCTTCCAGCTGGAACTGCCGTGTCGAAACGCCGGCGGTCGCTACGCCATAGGTGATATGACTGCTGTCGAACCAGTGATGGGTGATGGGTGCTTCGGGGTTCAGCTTGGCCGAGCCGCGGTGCATGAAGGCGCTCGGCCCAAGCGCAGGTTCACCGACAGGCCCACCATAAAGGAAAACGCTGGCTTCCTCGGCTATATCGAGCTCAAGCAGCGCCGCGAGTTCCATGAACAAGTCGTGAGGGTGCTGGCGGTCGACCAAAGGTTCGCCACCCGCCGTCTCACCGGTGGCGAACAAATTGGGATAGCCGCGATTCGACATCAGCGGTTCGAGGCTGAACATGGATTTGAACTGGAACCTGCCGCCTTCGAACTGTCGTTCTGCCGTCAGCATGGCCATCGATTGCACATAGGTCTTGTCATCGCCGCGCGGCCCGGACTGGTCGGTGTAGACCCCCCAGGCATAGCCATGCGCCATGACCATCCAGTCGTCGGCAATGTTGAGGTGAATACCGTGCATGGCACCTTCATTACCGGGGAGGCGGGAAGTGCCGGATCCTTCACCGGGCTTGTCGATAGTGTCGGCGGGCATAGCTGTTATGTCATGCCCCATTCTGGAATGATCCATCTCGGAATGGTCAGCGGGTTCCGGCTCCGCGGCGGGCGTAGCGTGGTGCTGCGAATGATCCATCTGGCTATGGTCCTGCGCGGCGGCAGGGGCGGCGAAAATGGCAAGCACAGTGGTGCTCGCCAAGAAATAAGGAATTTTCATGAAGTTATCCTGTGATTTGAATGACGTTAGAGGTCGGTCAAATCCCGGCATCGCGGAGGAGGTAGGCTTGGACTGGCCACTGTTTCCGAAAGCTCCCGGCTGGGGGTGCTTTGGGTGATAAAAGGCAATGCGGCCGACTGAATAATATGGAAAGCCGGCGAGACCGGCGCTATGCAGCCAATACAGCCGTGCAATCGCGCGCTGTTACCATGCTGTTCACCGCTTTCGTCCGGATTCTCCGTCGGCATGCCGTGGCAATCGGCCGCAGCTGTTTCCGAAGCCGCCACCGGCGCAACCGGCACCGCAAGCGCAGGCAACGCCAGTGCCAACAGGAATATAGCCAGGAACAGGTTGCGAAGCATCGACATAGCCTAACACTACAAAGCCTTCATCTGAATACTGATAATCATCGCTACATCGCTGTTGGACGGACAAGCATCCAGATTGCCATACCGATCATCCCGAGATTTTCTGTTAGCGAGATAAAGCCGAGTGGGACATTGCTGCTGCCACCGACACATGCGCATTTGAGTTCGCGCCTGTCGATATAGACCGCCTTGAACACCGATACCGCTCCCACACCGCCTATGAACATGGCAAGCGGGATCGAGACCCAGTCCAAAATCGCAGCCGTCATAAAGATACCGGCCAATCCCTCCGCAAAGGGGTAGATATATCCGTAGGGTACCCAGCGTTTGGCGAGCAAGTCATAGTTCAGGAACATCGTCGCGAATTTGTCGATGTCCTGTAGCTTGAGCAGTGCCAGAACGCACATGCTGAGCGAAACGAACCACATGGCGGCGTGTTCGGTGAATGGCGTTGCCATTACCGCATAACTCAGCGCCATTGCCATGAGGGCTGTCATCGTAAACAAGGCAATGACTGGCCGGTAACTGGTTTCGCCTTCTGCCTTTATACTCAGGCCGAAATAGCGGCGCAGATCGTCATAGCCACCGATCCGCTTGCCATCGATAAAGGTTTGCGGCGTGGTCCTGACGTCATGCTTGGCTTTGAACGCGTCGGTCTGCGCGCGGCTTTCCAACCAGTGATCGTTGACGGTATAGCCTTTGCGCTTGAGTAAATAGCGGGCTTTCAGGCCATAAGGACACAGATGGTCGGGCATGACCATGCGATAAAGATCGGCAGTTTTCGAATCGATTTGATCCATCATCTTGGCTTTCAAAGTGGACAATATACCTTATGTAGCATCCGTACTATGGTACGGAGTCAACTATGGTAGCCTATACAATTTCCAAGCTAGCAAGTGCGGCAGAAACCGGCGTTGAAACCGTACGCTATTATCAGCGATCCAACCTGATGCCCCGGCCGCCAGGGCGCCAGTCCGGTCTTCGCAGCGGCATTCATTATTATGATGAAACCGACCTCAAGCGACTTCGTTTCATCCGGACCGCGCAAAGGGCAGGATTCAAACTGAGCGAGATCGCAGAACTATTGCGGCTGGATGCCAGCAGCGACCGGCGTAGAGTGCGTGAATTGGCGCATCAACGGATGGCGGAGCTTGATGTGAAGATTGCAGAACTGGCGCAAGCCCGGGCCGTTCTGGCAAACCTGGCCACCGAATGCGCCGCCAGCGATGTGGGACCTTGCCCGATTATCGCGGCTTTCGATACGCCGCCGCGTTAAACGTTAAACCGGAACAGCATGATGTCGCCGTCCTTGACAAGATAGTCCTTGCCCTCCGACCGCCACCTGCCCGCTTCTTTGGCTCCTGCCTCGCCATTATACTGGACATAGTCGTCGTACGCCATCGTCTCGGCGCGGATGAAGCCTTTTTCAAAATCACTGTGGATTACGCCTGCCGCATTGGGGGCGGTTGCCCCCTTGGTCACCGTCCATGCGCGCGCCTCTTTGGGACCTACAGTGAAAAAGGTGATGAGGTCGAGCAGGTCATATCCAGCACGGATAACGCGGGCGAGGCCGGTTTCGGTCAAGCCAAGATCTTCCAGAAACACGTCCCGATCTTCGGCTGGCATGGTCGAGATTTCTGCTTCGATCGCGGCCGAGACAACCACGGCTTCCGCGCCTTCGGCCTTTGCCTTTTCGAATACCCTGGCCGATAAGGCATTGCCGTTGGCGGCGCTGCCTTCCTCCACATTGCAGACATAGAGAACGGGTTTTGCGGTCAGCAATTGTGCCATGTCGAAAAGGCGCTGCTCTTCGGGGTCTGCGGGCACGACCAGCCGCGCCGGCTTGCCGTCGCGCAAAAGCTCAAGCGCGCGGCCCAGAACTGCCGACGCAGCTTTGGCTTCCTTGTCACCCTGCGCGGCCTTCTTGGCAAGATTAGGGACGCGCTTTTCAAGGGATTCGAGGTCCGACAGCATCAATTCGGTCTCTACCGTCTCTGCATCCGAAATAGGGTCGATCCTGTTGTCTACATGCTGAATATCATCATTCTCGAAGCAGCGCAGGACATGGACAATCGCGTCGACTTCCCGGATATTGCCCAGAAACTGGTTGCCGAGCCCTTCGCCCTTGGACGCCCCCCGGACCAACCCTGCAATGTCGACGAAACCCAATTGCGTTTCGATAACCTTGGCCGAGCCGCCGATTTTAGCGATGGTCTGCAGCCGCGCGTCGGGGACTGCGACATTGCCGATGTTCGGTTCGATTGTGCAGAACGGATAGTTCGCCGCCTGCGCCGCCGCCGTTTCGGTCAGCGCATTGAAAAGGGTGGACTTGCCCACATTGGGAAGGCCCACAATACCGCATTTGAAACCCATGATTTACGCCCGGTTGTGAGTTGACCGGACGCCCCTAGAGGATGTGCGGGCGGATTGCGACCCCAAGGTTGCAGATCCGCCCGCTACTTTATTATGCGCCGACGGTGTCTCCATCGGTTCGTGTGACTACGATCGTCGAAGACCGCGGCTGCTGCCCCGCAACCGGCCAGTTGCCCGTGGGATGCTGAATGTTGACGAAGAAAGTCTTGAGGTCGGGTGTGTAGGCAAGGCCAGTTATCTCGCAACCCAGCGGGCCGACCAGAAACCGTTTCGATTGCTTGCTCACCTGATCGACGTAGAACATGGCGTTATGCCCGAATGCCGCGTCGATGGTGAGCCCGGTGACGCCTGAAGTACCGGGGACGCTATGGTCGGTTTGGACCCAGAGCCGTCCTTGCGGGTCGATGCGAATGCCGTCCGGGCTGGAGAAGGTGTCGCCGTTAATGTTACCCACCAGATTACTGCCGCCCGACGCTAGCGACGGGTCGCCCGCTAACAGGAAAATTTCCCATGTGAAGGCAAGAGCCAAGGGCGAATCGGCAGCTTCTCGCATTTTGACAATATGTCCGTGACGATTGGTGACGCGTGGATTGGCGGCATCGGTCACACGGCGACCGCTGTTGTTCGTCAAGGTCACAAATATACCCGAATTGTCAGGCGCCACCGTTATCCATTCCGGACGATCCATGACGGTGCCGCCAGCGACACGCGCTGCCGCTTTGGTGTTAATGAGAACGTCCGCCTGCGTTGCGAAGTTGACGGTCGTGGGAGTTGGCGGTGTTGTGCTCTGCGTGGCATTGCCGGGGTCGCTTGCTCCGACGACAAGGCCATTTTGGCCCTGAATCAGTGCACGCCACTCTCCGGTGCCATCGGCATTGAAGCGAGCGACGTAGAGTGTGCCTTCGTCAAGAATCCTGGAATTCGCGCCCCGATATGAGTTGCTGTAAGCCCGGTCGGGGATGAATTTGTAGATGCACCCTGGCGTGCTGTCATCACCCATGTAGAAAGCGACCCGGCGGTTCCGGCCTGTCATGAACGCGACATTCTCATGGTCGAAACGGCCCATCGCGGTCCGTTTTACCGGCGTTGAACCCGGGTCATATGGATCAATCTCCACGACCCAGCCATAGCCCAAAGCCGGCTGCGTCGGATCGAGGTAATTGTCAGTCGTTTCTTCGCAGGTGAGATATGTGCCCCACGGCGTCCGCCCGCTGGCGCAATTGTTGAGCGTGCCCTTGATTGTTGATGGCAGCAACGATGCAGCCGGTCCACCAACGCGATAGCTGCTATTGCCGGTGTAGCGCTTGTTGTAGCGCGAATTGGCCTTGACCGCCCATTTCCCGTTCCTGTCTGCGCCGACTTCGACCACGGCAACGCCGACCGCCGATAGCGTAATCTCTTTCTCTTCTGCCGTCGCAGTTGCGGGGTTATAGGTGCCGCTCCGGAGGATGTTGAAATCCGGAAATTCGAAGTTGATGGCAAGCAGTCCCCCCTTGTTAGGATCAATTCCGGGCAAGGTGTAATATTCCATGCCGTCATGATTGCCGCCCGCCCATTTTTCGGCCTGAGCGGCGGTCGGGAAGCTGCCCGCATATCCGGCAACGCCAGCTTCGACCGCATCTCCTGCTTTCAATAGGACATCGGTGGTATAGCCATTGGGCACGGTGACCAGATCATTCTGGTTCGCCGGAACCGACGTGAAGCTTATCTCATAGTTTTCGCGACGCGGCTTTGGCAGGTCCGGACGACGGGGAGGCTCTGGCAATTCCGGAATCTGCACATGCTTGCCAACACTGGCTGGCTTGCCTGTCGCCATTGCATAGAGAGGTACGAGTGAAAGACCCATCAGTCCGCCCGCGATGATCGAACGCCGTGACGGATTTGCGGCGACAATTTCTTCAAGGCTGTCGGAAGCAGGTGTGGCATTCGTTTTGCCGCGATAGGGCGCACGAGCGGCATCGGTAAGATGAGACATGATTTCTCCCCTTCTAGAAAAATGCAGGTGAACAAAGATTCGCGGGTATCTAACTGGAAGGTGTCAGAGATCGGCTTCAGCAAAGTGACATCATTGCGTCACAACGAAGACCTTGCATGAAGCATTTATGACCGCCTGTCCGGGTCATTGATTAACCCGGCTCGAAGCGAAAAACCGTTGCCCATTGTTAAGCCAGCCAATGCTAAGCATGGTGCCGGAAGTTTAGGGATGGGTCGCACCATGAAAGCCATATTTGCATTCACACTTGCGCTGCTCAGCGCGGTCTGGGCTCCGGCATTTGGCCGCAGCGCGATGGAAACGGACGTGCTTGGGGAAGTCAATTACCTCCGCACCAATCCATTGGCATATGCACGGCAACTGGACGATTATGCGACCCGGTTCGAAGGCAATCTTGCGTTTGGCGACAATGACGAACCAGATATGCAAACGCGAGAAGGCGTGCGCGCTGTGTCCGAGGCCGCGCGCGCGATGCGCCGCGCAAGACCTATGAACGAAATGCGTCACAGCGATGTGTTGGCGCAGGCCGCAGCCGACCATGTCGCAAATCAGGGCCGAACCGGGCAGGTCGGGCATATGTCCAATGGCAAGGATCCGGGCGCCAGGGTCAAGGCGCGTGGCGGCAATATCTATGTCGGTGAGGTCATCGCTTATGGGGTTCACGGCGCGCGAAACGCGGTGCGTCAGCTTATCGTCGATGACGGCGTGCCACATCGCGGCCATCGTAAATTGCTGCTATTTGCGCCCTATCGCTACGCCGGGGTTGCATGCGGCCCGCATCGGGCCTGGCGCAACATGTGTGTAATTGTACTTTCGGAAACCCGCGATGGCTCTCCCGCCATGTCGCCCGTGGGGTCATAATTCGCCGGACAAAGTTGTGCGGCCCCCCACTAGTCGTGCACAGCCTTTACCCACGGTCCGAAAGGCGAATTGCCTAACCACGCAACCTGTGTTTCTGCCGATACCTTGTTGATCGCCTCCTGCGGCTTGCTGCCCGGATGTACAGCGCGGCGCAGAGGGCGTGTGCCTGCGGCCATGGCGACTATTTTCGCAATGGCGCGGGGGATGTCGTACACGTCGGCATTGCGCCCGCCGCCATCCTCTTCCCCCATTCGCGCGACGAGCGCAGGATAGGCGGTTGCCTCGTCGGCTTTCAGCCGCGCCTTCAGCTCCTTCGCCAGCATGTTGCGGTTGACCCATACCTTGGTGGGATAGCCGCCGGGCTGGATGACGCATACCTCAATATTGTGCGGAACTAGCTCATAGGCCATCGCCTCGCTCATCGCCTCGAGCGCGAATTTGGTCGGCGAATAATGACCGGCGGAGGGTACAATGACCCTGCCAAGCTGCGAGGAAATGTTGAAAATCAGCCCGCGCTTCGCCTTGCGCATGGCGGGCAGCACGGCTCGTGCCATGCGGTGCGGGCCATAGACATTGGTGTCGAAGATAAGCTTGGTAGCTTCCATATCCTGCAGTTCGATAGGACCAGCATAGCCGATGCCGGCATTGTTCACGAGGACGTCAAGCGGGCCGCCTGCGATGCGCTCCGCCTCGGCAACCCCTTTGGCGACCTGTTCGTCGGACGTTACATCGATTTCGATGATGGAGATGTCGAGCTTTTCCTTCGTCGCCTCTGCCTTCAGTTCATCCACCTCCTTGCGGGGGAGATTGCGCATCGAAGCGATGACCTTGGCACCCGCGCGGGCGTAATGCAGAGCGCCTGCATAGCCGAAGCCGGACGAGCTGCCGGTAATCAGGATGGATTTGCCTTTGAGGCTCGCGGCGTCATCCTGTGCGGCGGAAGCAACAGGAAGGGTCGAAGCGGCGGTTGCGGCCGCAAATCCACCGAGGACAGAGCGGCGGTCAATATCGGGCATTGGAGGCTCCTCTAGATTCACGAAAGGCATCATAATGCGGAAGGCGGCGAAAGCGAGTCTGCCCAGCGTTGCAGTTCGTCGGGACTTCGCAGCCGGATAATCTTCGCCTCATGGCCCGTGAGCTTGCCCTCCATGCGCAGCCGCGGGCCGCTGTTCCAGCGCATGAGGTAGAACAGAAACCCCACATCAAAACGTTCGGGACATCCGTCAGTCATATCGGGCCGCGTGCGGCCGCGATAGGTCCATATGCGACGCAGCAGGCGCGCGACGCATAGGCGGATAGGATAATCGAGGTACACGATCGTATCGGCGCGATCGAGTCTCTCACCCAGAGTGCCCCCATATGTTCCGTCGATCAGCCAGCGGTCGGTTGCAACGATGTCGGCGAGCCTAGCGCGAATTTCATCCTTGCTGCTCTCGACCCAGCCAGGCTGCCAGTTGAGCTGGTCCATGTGGATTAGCGGGAGGCAGAGCTTGTGCGCCAGTTCGACCGCCAGCGTCGATTTGCCCGCGCCGCAGGGACCGATGACCAGCACGCGTTGCATTATCTCAATCCTGTTGCAACCGCATCGCTACGTCATTCATGAACCGCACGTCGTCGCCCTTCGCCAGCCATTCGGTTTCCGCGGCGACCGCGCCTAGCAAATCGGCCAGATCGTCAATCTCGCTCTTGTGAAAATTGCCGAGCACATAGCCGGTCACGCGGTCCTTGTTGCCCGGATGTCCGATTCCCAATCGCACGCGGCGGAATTCTGGGCCGATATGGTCTGTAATCGAGCGTATGCCGTTATGTCCAGCTGCCCCGCCGCCCACTTTCACTTTCACCTTGAAAGGTGCAAGGTCGAGTTCGTCATAAAAGACAGTAACGTCTTTTGGTTCCAGTTTGTAGAAGTCCATCGCGGCACGAACGCTGCGTCCGCTTTCGTTCATGAATGTCGCCGGTTTCAGCAGGATGATTTTTTCGGAGCCGAGCCGAAGTTCCTGTACCCAGCCCTGGAATTTCTTGGCGGGAAGCGGCAGGTCGTGAATTTCGGCCAGTGCGTCGATCGCCATGAAACCGATATTGTGCCGGTGCATGGCATAGGTGGGGCCAGGATTACCAAGGCCGACCCATAGTTGCATCTTAAAATTTCCCCTCCCCTTCAGGGGAGGGGTCAGGGTTGGGGGCTTTCAGCCTCGCGCAACCCGGATAGACCCCACCCCAACCCCTCCCCTGACGGGAAGGGGCTAGCGTAGTGGTAGCTTAACCTTCGGCTGCCTCGCCTTCGGTCTTCGTCGTGTCGCCTTCCTGGCTCTTCAGGCCGGACGGTGCAACGACGGTCGCGATGGTAAAATCACGATCGGTAATCTTGCTTTCCGAACCCTTGGGCAGCGTGACGTGGCTAATGTGGATCGAATCACCGACGTCAAAGCCGGTTACGTCGATCTGGATATCGTCAGGAATCTTGTCCGCATCGCAGATCAATTCGAGTTCATGGCGAACGACGTTAAGAACGCCGCCGCGCTTCAGGCCCGGCGATTTTTCTTCGTTGATGAAAACAACCGGAACCTGGACGTCAACCTTGGCATCCTTGGTGATGCGCAGGAAATCAACATGGGTGGGGCGATCGGTCACCGGATGGAATGCGACATCCTTCGGCAGGGTAATCTGTTTCTTGCCGCCAAGGTCGATCTCGACCACGCTGTTCGAGAAGTGGCCGGTCATCAGCAATTTGACGAGCGCCTTTTCCTCGACATGGATAAGTTCGGGGTCTTGTTTGTTGCCGTAAATCACGGCGGGTATCCGGTTTTGACGACGCAAATCGCGGGAGGCTCCCTTGCCAGCCCGTTCGCGCGTCTCGGCCGACAGAGTCAGCTGATCGCTCATGTTAATTCTCCAATAAAGTTACCTTGCCGCCACGCCTCCAGGGATGTCTGCGAACAGCAAGCGCGCGCCTATATGCCGGAGCGCCCGCAAATGCAAGCTTTAGGTCAGCGCCTTGTAGAGGCTGAAGATGCTGGTCGCAATGAGCACGAAACTGACGGCAAAAAGTAATTTGCGCGGTTCGATCCGCTTGGCGATCAATGCCCCGAAAGGCGCAGCGAGCAGGCCCCCGATCAACAGCCCGCCCGTAACCACGGTAAAGGCTTCCAGCCCGATGGTCAGAATGAACGTTATCGATACGGCAAAGGTCAGGAAAAACTCGGCCGTATTGACCGTGCCGATGGTTTTCCGGGGGTCGGTCCCCTGCAACAGCAGGTTGGAGGTGACTACCGGCCCCCAGCCGCCGCCACCCGACGCGTCGAGAAAACCGCCGATCAGGCCTAGCGGAACCGTCACTTTTGGATCGCGTGGCTTGTGCTCATGCGTGTAATCCCATGCCTTGTAGAGCAAATAGAAACCGATCAGGGTGAGGTAAAGCATGACGAACGGCCGTGCCGCCTCAGTGTGGATGCTGGCCAGCAGATAGGCACCCGTACATCCGCCGATCACGCCTGGAATGGCAATCCGGCTGAACAGTTTCCAGTCGACATTCTTATGTAGCACATGGCTGGCACCGGAGGCACCGGTTGTGAACATCTCGACAAAATGAACGCCAGCTGAGGCGCGGGCCGGTGGAACGCCCATCACGCTAACCAGCAAGGTGCTGCAGATCACGCCGAATGCCATGCCGAGAGCGCCATCGACCAGTTGGGCAGCAAAACCGACAGCGATATACGGAGCCACCGCAACCCAGTCGATATTGGCAATAAATTCAATCATCCAACTCTCGCTCTCCGCTTGGGTCTTGCAGATGCATAATCGGATGCATCAGTATTGGCCACAGCTTTGTATCCCGCAAATTTGTTTGCACCGCCCAAGATTGGATTTAGTGCCGGACGGAGGTTTTGGCCGCCCGGCACTGTGCTCAGAAGTTAAGTTTGACTGTCGCGCCGAAGGTGCGCGGATCGCCCGGCTGCCCTGCTATCAGGCCGACATTGCTTGGTGCGACTTGGAGCAGCTCGAAATAGTTCACGTCGAAAACGTTTCGAACCCATCCGTACAGGTCGAAATTGTCAGACCGGAAACCGACGCGGTAGTTGGACAGCGCATAGCCCTCGATGTTGGTGTAAATCGAAGGTGAGGGGTTGGAAGAGAAGCTCGAGCGATAATTGCCGTCGAAACCGACGTAAAGCTGGCCTTCGGTTGCAAGCAATGTCAGCGGTGTGTTGACTTCCGCGCCATAGGACAGCGCCCATTTCGATACGCCCGGAAGTCGCTGACCCGAAATATCGCAATTGGCCGGGCTGAAGCCGCCTGCCGCGCCAGGAGGGCTCGCGGGGTTTGCGGCAGTTGCTGTCGTCCCGCCCGCCAATTCCGGTGGGCAGGGTGCGTCGACGAAACGGACATATTTTGCGTCCGTGTAGGCGGCGTTGGCATAGGCGCTGAAACGGTCGCTTGGACGGATCTTGAAATCTGCTTCAAGACCCTGCGAACGAACCTTGCCGGCATTGGCTAGATAACCGCGCAACACGCCCAGCTGGCCGTTGGTCACGGTCGCCTGATAGTTGTCGATCTCGGTGCGGAACGCCGCCAGGTTGAAGGTTGCCCTGCGGTCCCAAAGCTGCGTTTTGATTCCGATTTCATAATGGTTGACCGATTCAGGCTTGATTACACCTGCTGCCAAGATCGGATTGCCGGCGGCATCGGCGGGAAGACCGTTCTGGTTGATTCCAACGGTTTTGAAACTTTTTGCGTAAGTCGCATAGGCAAGGACGTCGTCGGCGACCTTGTAGTTGACGTTGAGGTCATAACTGAAATTCCAGTCCTTGACCGACGGCGCGCTCAATTGAGGCTGGTAAACTCCGCATTGCGCAGCCCGGATCGATCCTGCGGGGGGTGCAGGGTTGAAGCAGGAGATTTCGATACCCGACCCATCGATCACCCGTCGTTGATAGAAACCTTCCTTTTTGTCAAAATTGATCCGGACGCCGGGCTGGATCGTCAAGGCATCGGTAATTTTCCAGCTGAGCTGCCCAAAAATCGCGGCACTCGTACTCTTTAAAAACTGGGTGTTCGATGCAGTCAGGCCGTTCAGTACCGCCGGATTGCTCGCCAGCGCACCGGTCAGGTTCCAACGACTGGCGTTGATGCCCTGTTGTTCGATACCCTGGGTGTCTATGCGCTGTTTGAAGCCGAAGGCACCAATCACGAAATCAATCCTGTCGCCCGAATAATTGTATCGGAATTCCTGGCTATACTGGTCCTGCTGCGACGGATTCTGCGATTTTGCCACAATCGACAAACCGGTAAAGTCGCGGTCGTTTTCCGGCTTCCAGTCCCAGAAGCGCCATGCACTGATTGAGGTGAAGGTGCCGGGACCCACATCCCATTTGACCCTCAGCGACGCGCCGCCGATCTTGTTGCCTGCGTTCAGACTGGCATCGATGTCGGTCAGCCGGTCGAAGGGGTTACGGCTAACCACGCTATATCCCTGTGCGGCTGCAAGTGCTTCATATTGCCGTGCGAGCGCGCGCTGTGTACGGCCGACGCGGACGAACACGGTGCCGCAGCATTCGGGGTTCTGCTTGCTGTAGTCGCCCGATAGCGTCACGCTGAGATCGTCGTTCGGCTGGAACAACAATGTGCCGCGAAGGCCGAAATTGTCCTGCTCGTTGATATAGCGATCGCTGCGGACATTGAAGATCGTGCCGCGGCGGTTAGTGGAAGACACCGCGATACGGGCGGCAAGCTTGTCCGAAAGCGGACCCGATACAGCGGCTTTTGCCTGCCTGAAATCGAGATTGCCGACTGTAACTTCGACACGGCCTTCGAAATCGAACGTCGGCTGGTTGGTCGTGATGTTGATTGCGCCCGCTGTCGTGTTTTTACCGTAGAGAGTGCCCTGCGGCCCGCGCAGCACCTCCACCTGTTCGACGTCCAGGAAGTCGAAGGTCGCGGCGGCAACACGCGCATTATAGACGTCGTCGACATAGATCCCTACGCCCTGTTCGAAACCGTCGCTGGTCAGCCCGTAGGGCACTCCGAGGCCACGGATATTTACCGCAGTGTTACGCGGGTTCGACGTATAAACCTGAAGTGTCGGCGCA
This sequence comes from Sphingomonadaceae bacterium, assembly GCA_016742125.1. Lineage (GTDB taxonomy): Bacteria > Pseudomonadota > Alphaproteobacteria > Sphingomonadales > Sphingomonadaceae > Sphingorhabdus_B. Next base: position 21,160 of record JACVCM010000022.1, read on the forward strand.
AGCTGCTGCAGCTTCACGACGTTGAAGTTGCCTGTGGATTCGATGCTGTCGCCCCGGATGACCGAGATCGCTAGCGGGACCTCCTGTGCGGTTTCCTGGCGACGGCGAGCGGTTACGATGATGACGTCGCCGCGGCTGTTCTCGTCCTCGAATTGGCCTTCGGCATTTGGATCGGACTCTGCAGAGGCTGAAGCTTCATCTGAGGATTTGTCGGAAGTTATTTCATCATTGGCGTTTGCCTGCGAAGAAAGCGCAAGGGCGGTGGCAAGGGCCAGCAAGGGCCCGACGGGACGAAATCGCATATGTTCTCTTTCGAAAAAAACAGATGCATCCGGTCGTCCGGTCTGCCTCTAGGACTAGGAGGAAGTAAAAAATCAGTTGGTGAAGCGTTTGCGCTCGGTGACGTCGACCTGAACGAGTTTTCCTTCATGGACCGTCAACTGAATTGCACCGAAACGCAGCTTGGCAAGTGCGTCGAGCACTGCCCGAATAGGCTCGGAAAACGATGCGCCGCTCGCTTCCTCGGCCCGCTGTAGTTTTTCATCAGTCATAGGCACCCCTTACCGGAAGAGCAGTTTGTCCGCCCTTATCCGATGCAGATGCCTAAACTCAACTATTTTAATTGACAATATGATTCGACATCAGATTTTCCTTTCAGCGGCGAAAGGTTCCGTTTGCGCGCCATTCGGATTCTAGGTTATTCGGCCGCCTGCAAATATGTGCCGGCGTTGACATTATCTGACAGGTTGATGCCATCGAGCAGGTCTGCCGTTTTGTCCCGCACCTGAAGCATCAATGCCCGGGTCCGGCAATGTTCTTCCTCAACGCAGTTTTTGCAGCGTTCATGAGCATAGCGGCTAGCGCACGGCACCAGCGCCAGCGAGCCGCGCATGATACGGATAAGGTCACCATAGGTGATATCGATCGGCGGGACGCCCAACCAGTAACCGCCGTCCTTTCCTCGCTGCGACGCCACCAGCCCGGACCGGGACAGTTCGGACAGGATCACGGTCAGGAACTTCGGCGGAATTTTTTGTGCCTCGGCAATATCGGCAAGCTGAACGGGCCCCTGACCATAATGATCGGCGAGATGCTGCATCGCACGGATGGCATAACGGGTTTTTTGCGACAGCATGCCTTGCCTTTGCGCCCACTCGAATCGGTTTTCAACCCCAAGAGTAGACAAATAACGGGCAAAGATGAAACCGGGCTGAATTACTGTTAAGTCTGGACAAATCCGTGTTGCATAACGGCGAGAGCAGACATAGCCTACCGTCAAAGGGATTCGGCCTAAAGGACCAGTGTTGCAAAGGGGGATATGATGAAGCTCAACAAAACCGCATGGTTGTTAATGGCAACCGGCCTCACGGTTCCCGCATTTGCGCAGGACGTGCCTGCGCCTGCTTCCCCTCAAACGGCAGAAGAGGGTTCGACAATTGTGGTTACGGGTTCGCTCATCCGGCGCAACCCGAATGACAGCGCACTCCCGCTGACGGTGATCACCAACGAAGAAATTGTGCGGGAGGGTATAAACAGCCCCGAACAGCTCATCTCGCTGCTTTCAACCAATGGTAACGGCGCTGACAATCTTGCGTCGAATGCGGATGTCGTCAGCGGGGCGCAACGTGGCACAAACGGTCTTTCCTCAGCAAATCTGCGCGGACAGGGTTCCGCTGCGACACTCGTATTGTTGAACGGTCGACGGATTGCAGCCCACGGCCTCCAAGGTTCGGCTGTCGACGTAAACCAGATTCCCTTTCCCGCCATCGAGCGGGTCGAGATTTTGAAGGATGGCGCATCGGCCATCTACGGCACCGACGCAATCGGTGGTGTCATAAACTTCATCACACGAAAAGATTATCAGGGCCTGACCCTTAACGCCTCGACCGACATCACCGAGGCAGGCGGCGGGAACATCTACCGCCTGTCGGCAACAGTCGGCTATGGCGACCTGCAGGAGCAGGGCTTCAATATCATGGGAACGATCGGCCGCAATGTCAGCAACAGGCTCAACGGCAACCAGCGCGATTTCGTCAACGGTAACCAGCCGTCGCGTGGTCTTTCGATTGACACCCGCGGTACGCCGATAGCGACGGCATTTCCCAACGGCGTCAATGCCATATTCGCGCCAACTGGATCGCTGCTTAGCGGCGTAACATTGCTGGAAGCAGGTGCCACTATCCCTGCGAGCGGCGGTATCAACATCCTCGATCTCCCCGGTGGTGCAGGATGCGATTCTGTCGATGGAGGGATGGCTTATGACAATGTCCTCTGGGCCAACAACTCCGCGCGTTTTGCATGTGCATGGGATACCGGACGCGCAGTAGTTTTGCAGCAGCCGATTAACACGCTTACCTATTATGGCCGTGCCACCGCGCGGTTTAACGACCACGAGATCTTTGCCGAGATCACCGGGTCCGATGCAACGTCAAAAAAGCAATTTTCGAACGTGCAACTGATCGGGAACGCGACAACCGTTCCGGTCTATTACCCACTTAATGCAAACACTGCTGCCACATATAACGACGTGTACAATCGTATCGTCGCCGTATTTCCGCAGATTGCAGTCAACTATGGCAAACCGATCGCCTATCGCTGGCGGTGTACGGTTTGCGATCAGCGCGAATATGTGACCGATACCAAAACGCTGCGCGCTGCACTTGGCGCGGAGGGTCCGATAGCGGAGGGGTGGGAATACCGGATAGGCGGATCCTACGCACGAAGCGAGTCGGCTTCGGTTTTGGGTAGCGGCTATTATTATCGGGGTGTGTTCAACGGAGCCGCTCAGGCCGCTGCATCGGGCGTTGCAGGGGCGACAAATGGCGGCATTGACCCGCGCGTCCCCATTGCGCCAGGCGCCACCCGGCCCGGTTTGATTGGCCTGCTGAACAGTGGCATATTGAATCCATTCTCGCTCACCCAGTCGCCGGCGGCACTCGCAGCGCTTGAGACGATCTCGGCGGAGGGAGTGCGGTTATTCGACGGCCTGTACCAGGTATATCAGGGCGACGTTGCAATTACCGGCGATTTGTTTGAATTGCCCGGCGGAACGGTTTCTGTTGCAGTCGGCGCCGATTATCGGCGTGAGTCTTATGGCTTTAACGGCTCACCAGCGGCGGTTGTCGGACAGCCGGATATCATTGCCGCCGCTTTCGATAACGTCAACGCACTGACCACGCGAAAGCGCAATGTGAAGGCCGTGTTCGGCGAAGTGTTGTTGCCGGTATTCGAACCGCTTGAGATCACGCTTGCCGCGCGGTACGATCATTACACGGGTTTCGGGGGTACCTTCAATCCGAAGGTTTCGGCCAAGTTTCAGCCGGTTGACTGGCTGCTTTTCCGGGGCTCGTATAATTCGGGCTTCCGGGTACCTTCGTTCAATCAGATTTTCAATGGCACCACCCTGTCAACCACCGCAGCGAGCAGCTCGCTGGTCGATCCCACGACCTGCCCAACGGGCATCATCAATCCGCTGGTCCCCGGTTGCGCGGCAATAACGCCTGACACGCTTACGGGTGGCAACCCGCAACTCGGTCCCGAGACGTCGAAGCAGTTCAGCATCGGCGTTGTCTTCCAACCAGCCCCGCGTTTCAGCGCGTCATTCGATTTCTGGTCGATCAATGTCGATGATGTTATCGGTGCGCTCACGCCGCAGCAGTTGCTTGCCAACCAGTCGCTGTTTCCAGATCGAGTCATTCGGACCGGCGGCATTATCACAGGGCTCGATCTGCGTAACGACAATCTGGGGTCGCGGCGCACACGTGGTCTGGAAGTGATTTTGCGAGGCGGTGTCGAATTGGGTAATGGTGTTCTCACCGCAGGTCTGGACGGAACATATTTGCTGAAGAAAAGAGAACGCCTCATTGAATCGGCTCCATTCGGACCCAGCCTGATCGGCGTGTTTACCTATACCGGGGATTTGGGTCTCAAGTGGAAACACAATGCCTTCCTTACTTATACGACGGATGACCTGACGCTCAGCGTGTCGCAGATTTTCCGCGACGGTTATAAGAACAATACCGCGATCCCAGGTAGTGCCGCCCGGCCCGACTTTAACGAACGCGTCAGCACTTATATCACCTACAATATGTCGGCTGCGCTGCGTGTCGCGGATCAATTCACATTGACCGCCGGTATCAAAAATGTGTTCGACCGTGATCCGCCATTTGCCATCACCTATGACAGCATCGGTGGGTCCGGCAGTTCATGGGAGCCGCGCGTCGCCGATCCTCGCGGCCGGTCATTCACTCTTTCGGTGGAAACCAGATTCTGACGACGACGCTGAACTCCGCGACCCGGCGACAAATCATGGCGGGACTGGCGGCATTGCTGTCGGCCCCGGCCTTTGCTGCGCAATCCGGAGCGTCGTCGTCCAAAGCGACCCGCAAACCTCCGCGGCTTCGGGTCGGCGACACCGTCGGACTTATCGAACCAGCCACCGCCAGCGATGAGCCGTTTCAGATCCAGCTTGTCGAGGAAACCATCTCCGCAATGGGCCTCAAGCCCAAACGCGCGCCGCATATCCTGGACCGCTACGGCTATCTCGCCGGGCGCGACAAGGACCGTGCGGCGGACGTCAATGCGATGTTTGCCGACAAGGATGTGAAGGCGATATTTGCGGTACGCGGCGGCTGGGGCAGTGCGCGACTTTTGCCGTGGCTCGACTGGGACATCATCCGTGCCAATCCCAAATTGCTGACCGGCTTCAGCGACATTACCGCACTGCACATGGCGATTGCCGCAAAGGCAGGGTTTGTATCGTTGCACGGCCCCAATGCGGGCAGTGCGTGGGGCAAGGCGTCGTGGGACGCCTTCCGGCCGATAGCCTTCGACGGCGCGACGCCGTTGCTGGTCAACCCGGAAGGCGGCGAGGACAGGCTGGCGCAGCGCCGGTGGCGGACGCAGACAATTTCGCCCGGCAAGGCCCGGGGACGGTTGCTGGGCGGGAATCTGACGGTTTTAACGGCATTGGCAGGAACACCCTATTTGCCGAATTTCGATGGCGCGATCCTCTTCCTTGAGGATGTCGACGAGGCCGAATATCGCATCGACCGGATGCTGACGCAGCTTGGGCTTGCCGGTATCCTCAAAAATCTCAGCGGCGCCGTCTTCGGCCAGTGCACGAGCTGCACCGGCAGTAGCAGCGGCGTCTACGGCGGCTTTACCGTGAACGATGTCTTGCGGCAGCATCTGGGATCGCTGGGCGTGCCGGTCTACACCGGCGCGTGGTTCGGGCATATCGCCGATCAGTTCACGCTGCCCGTTGGCGGACTGGCGGAAATCGACGCAGACGCAGGAACGTTGCGACTGCTGGAGCCGGTCGTAAGTTAAATCTTCGTTTTATCATTACCCGTTAGGTGGCCACGCCTTGTGTCAGCGTGAGAGCAAAGGCGTTATTCGCCATGTGCAGAAGGATATTCGTCCGCAGCGATCCTGTCCGATGGTACAAATATCCAAAAGCAATGCCGAGCGACATCAGGCCGGGTATTGCATAAGGCTGCAGATGCACCAGAGCGAACAGGAATGACGACAGGATAATCGCGCCCCAAATGGGTACATATTTGCCGAGCGCATTTTGCAGCAGTCCGCGGAACAGCAGTTCTTCCACTACAGGAGCGGCTACCGCAATGGCAAAAAATCCTGCGGCAATGTTCACCGGCGTGCGCGGAATGCTCGCAAGCATTTTTGCCATGTCTTCCTGCATTCCGATGCCCGGAATGATATAGGTTGCATAAACATAGTTGAACAGCATCGCCGCCGCCACCAGCACGATTGCAAGACCGGTTGCGCGGCCGAGTGAAATATTTCCAAAATGGTTGAGGCCCAGCTTCCCGATCCGGCCATCCTTCCGCAGATAAAACCACATGAGGAGCAACTGGACGAGCGCTGCGGTGACAAGGCCCCAGAGGAGTATAATCGGGTTCTGAACAGCGGCGGCAGCGTTTGATGCCTTAGCTCCGCCCACGACCGCTGCGACCAATATTCCCGTGCAAATTCCCTGAAGCAGGAAATACAGGACTATCCATCCAATGCTTGGCAGGATGGCAGGGAATGGCTTGGGCGTTTTTTCACGTGACGCTTCGTCAGGTTGAAGAGATTCGGTATTTTCCATCATTCCCCCGAAAATAGACGAAGGCCCGCATCATGCGAGCCTCCGTCCGGTGGCATATTAAAGCTTAATACGCCACTCTTTCCGCGTTCAGGCCATATGCGGGGAGCAGTGCCTGTACGCTGGTAGGGCCGGCAAGATGGCCTGCGCCGACGGCCATGAAGGTTGTGCCGGGTTTATCCATTTCCGCCTTGATCCACCTGGCCCAGTTCGCGTTCCGCTGGGTGAGCAGGGCGTCGTACAGGACGCGGCTGGTGAGGCCTTCGTTCATCAACTTGCCCAGACCGTCGGGATCGGGTGTTCCCCACAGTTCGACCATCCGGTCCATCATCTGCTGGCTATTGTCGATGACCTTGGCGGATTCGACCAGAAAGCGTACCTGTTCGCTTTCCGGCATCCCGTCGAAAATGCCGAGCTGATACTCCATCGTCTCGACACCGCCGATGGGCTTTTTGGCTGCATTGGCGGCGGCGGTGAGCTGTTTTTCCACCCCGCTATTGATGTCGAAGCCCTGCTGCTGCATCGCGACGACCGACAGCGTCACCGCAGCGGCCCAAGGGTCCAGTGGATCGAGCGCTTCGGCAGGCAGGCCGGTCTTGCCGAGCGCTGCTTCATAAATCGGACGGTCGGCGTCGGTCATCTTCGACCGCAATGTTTTCCCGCTCTTGTCTATGGCCAGTTTGGTAAACAGGGCCTGGCTGTCCGCCGCCGACGGCTCAACCATTTCAAGAACTAGCCGGTCCGAACTGTCGAAGGCCGTCTTGACCGCTTCATCGAACCAGCTGAGGCCGGGCTTCAGGATATGGACGGTTCCGAACAGGTAAATGGTCGTATCCTCGTCCTTGACGACCCACAAAGCGGGATCGACATCCTTGGGGGCCGGAGGGGCGGCTTTGACCGGGTCGAGCGCCTCGACTGCGACGGGTGCCTCGCTGGGCGCTTGCTGCGCCTGTGCGGTAGAGCCCAATGACAAGGCAATTGCCGTGGCGGAAGCCAGAAGAATTTTGAACTTTGTACGCATGTGGTTTTCCTTTGAGAGAAGCTATGGGTTGGACTATAAATTTTCTGATTGTCAGCGATATTTTTTCCAGAACCAGATGATGACCACAATGAATGTCGTCATCAGGTAAAGCGCCACGCCATCGGGGGCGGGTAGCATGCCACCGCGCCACAGCAACCACCACACCGGCGCAATGATCCAAAAGGCATACATCGCGAAAAGCGTGCCGGTCCGGTAAGCCGCCTCTTCCTGTTCATCGATCACCTTCTTGTGCCAGTACCATGACACCAGCGGCAACAGGACACCCACTGTAAAGGCGAGAAGAAGGGCGACCGGTTCGGAGATAGGCGCGTTTGAGAACACATCCGGACGTCCGTCACCGGCCCTTCCCGACAGCGACAATATCACCGCGATAATCGCGCCCAAAGAGCCGGATCCGACCAATATCCGGTTGTTGAGTTTTTCCCTTCGGCTAAGCGGGTCGCCACTCGCCTTGATTTTGTGGGCATTGCGCCAGATGGAATAGGCGAGGCCGCCGATGATGGCGATAAAGAGGGCAAGCGCGATGATGCCTGGCGGACTCAGCGGGTCTCCTCCATCCGACCGCATTTCGGACCAATATCCGGCAATGGCTCCGCCCGTCATGACGATGCCCAAAGCTGCCAGCATTATCCATATCGTCGCACGGGCGTTCGAATTGTCGGCGTCATCACGATCCGTCATTTGGGCCTCCATCAAGTTCAACATCCGTTCTCTCCCTTAAATCCGGAATCTGGCGCTCATTGCGCAGGTGTGTTTTTCCATTCATTTGCGAAATTTCCGCCACATCCAGACGGCATTATTGGAGAGCAGACCGATGGCGAAAATCCACCAGATGCCGACAGGGGGCACGAGACGGCCCATCCACAGAACATGCCAGGCGGGAATAGTCAGCATCATGGCATACCAGCCGACCGTGCCGGCCCACAAATAGTCCCGCTCCTCGAATTCATCGATACTGCGATAAAAAATAAGGCACATCATGAGCAGCCCGGCCATCCATAATGCGGAAACCAGGACGGCAAGCGTCGGGTTGATCGGGTTCTCGAACGGATCGAAGAAACCTCCGTCCCCGGTGCCGATATTATGACCGGCCTCGATCGACAATGGCAGGAGCAGGAGGCTGATCGCCGCGCCCAGCAGGCCCGCGCCGATCAAGCTGCCCCAATAGCGCTTTGCGCGTGGAGTCAGAGGGCGTCTTCTGCTGTCTTGCGGGTCAGCCATGTTGGCCTCCGTCAGATTCGTCATCAAAAATCTCCTCGATGCGCAGCCCGAACAGCCGCGCCATTTTGAATGCCAGCGGCAGGGACGGATCATATTTACCCGTCTCGATCGCGTTCACTGCCTGCCTCGACACGTCCAGATGGTCGCCGAGTTCGGCCTGGCTCCAGTTGCGCATCGCGCGCAGAACTTTCAGCCGGTTCTTCATGTCAGGTTATGCTGTCCTTGTGTCATGGAAACCTGACTACACCGATTCGATGGCAATGTCAACAAGACCTTACAAAATGAAATGCGTGGCTGACAAAATGCTGCGACTGCGTCCAGAACCTTGATTTAGCGCGGCTTCTCCGCCAAGGGCTGGCCATGTCTGCCACCGGACCTCTCAGCTTTCAGGATCTGATCCTCACGCTTCATGATTATTGGGGCAGGCAAGGCTGTGTGATTTTGCAGCCCTACGACATGCGCATGGGGGCAGGGACCTTCCATCCGGCGACCACATTGCGCGCATTGGGTCCGGACAGCTGGAATGCAGCCTATGTGCAGCCGAGCCGCCGCCCGACCGACGGCCGTTACGGTGAAAACCCCAACCGCCTGCAGCATTATTACCAATATCAGGTGATCATGAAGCCAAGCCCTGCCAACCTGCAGGAACTGTATCTTGGGTCGCTGGACGCCATCGGCATCGACCCGCTGAAGCACGATATCCGTTTTGTCGAGGACGATTGGGAAAGCCCGACGCTGGGCGCATGGGGCCTGGGCTGGGAAGTCTGGTGCGACGGGATGGAGGTCACGCAGTTTACCTATTTCCAGCAGGTCGGTGGGTTCGACTGCAAGCCGGTGGCGGGTGAACTGACCTATGGGCTGGAACGCCTCGCCATGTATATTCAGGGCGTCGACAGCGTGTATGACCTGAAATTCAACAATCATGGTGTCAGCTACGGCGCTGTCTTCCTCGAAAATGAAAGGCAGATGTCCGCCTATAATTTCGAGGTGGCGGACACCGAGCAACTGTTCGCAGGCTTCCGCCATGCCGAGGCCGAAGCGCAGCGCTGTATCGAAGCGAAGCTGCCGCTCGCGGCCTACGATCAGGCAATCGAGGCGTCGCATCTGTTCAACTTGCTGCAGGCGCGCGGGGTCATTTCCGTGCAGGAACGCGCCAGCTATATCGGCCGCGTGCGCGACCTGGCGAAGGGTAGCTGTCAGGCGTGGATGGAGAAAAACGGGTGGGCGGCGTGATGCAGAGTCGGTGTCCAACCAAAACCGTAGTGCTGAGCCTGTCGAAGCACGCTTCTCAGGGTAGCGCTACATCCGAGAGGCGCCCTTCGACAAGCTCAGGGCTACGGTGTTGTTGTGAGCACACCCTTCACACGGGTGGGTTCGCATGACCGACTTCCTGCTCGAATTGCGCTCCGAGGAAATCCCCGCGCGGATGCAGGGGAAGGCCAAGGAGGATTTGGCGCGGTTGTTTACCGACGCGGTCGGCAAGGCTGGGCTCGCCGCAGAGAGCGTCGAAACCTTTGCGACCCCGCGCCGTCTGGCGTTGATCGCCAAGGGCCTGCCGCTGGCGACCGAGGCGGTGGCTGAAGAGACCAAAGGCCCGAAGGTCGGCGCGCCGCCGCAGGCGATGGAGGGCTTTCTTCGCAAGACAGGCCTGCGCCAGGACCAGTTGATCGAACGCGATGGCGTCTATTTTGCCGTCGTCGAGAAAGCGGGGCGACAAACAGCCGATGTCCTGGCGGAGGCAATTCCCGCGATCGTCCGCGCCTTCCCATGGCCCAAGTCACAACGCTGGGGCGCGGCGTCGGCGAGCACCGAGAGCCTGCGCTGGGTGCGCCCGTTGCAGGGCATCGTGGCGCTGTTCGGCGACGACGTGGTGCCGTGCGAGATCGACGGCATTGTCAGCAGCGCGGCGACGATGGGTCATCGTTTCCACCACAGCGGCCCCATAACCATAGGCAATGCTGGCGATTACATAGAAAAACTGCGCGCCTGCCATGTCATCGTGCATTTCAGCGAACGCTGCGCGATTATCCGCGACGGCGCGAAGGCGGCCGCCGAGGCGGCGGGCTTGAGCCTTGTCGAGGACGAAGGGCTGGTCGCGGAAAATGCCGGGCTGACCGAATGGCCGGTGCCGATGCTCGGGCGGTTCGATCCGGCGTATCTGGAAGTGCCGGAGGAAGTCATCCAGCTAACCGCGCGGGTGAATCAGAAATATTTTGTCTGCCATGACGCTGATGGCAAACTCGCCAATGCCTTTGTCTGCACCGCGAATATTGACGCGACCGATGGTGGCGCGGCGATTGTGGCGGGGAATGAAAAGGTGCTGGCGGCGCGGTTGAGCGACGCCAAATTCTTCTGGGAGCAGGACCTGAAGGTGCCGCTTGATGAACAAGCCAGGAAGCTGTCGCAGATTACCTTCCATGAGAAACTGGGCACAGTTGCCGACAAGGTCGAGCGGGTGGCGAAACTGGCCGAATGGCTGGTGACCCAGGGTATCGTCAAAGTCTGTTCAGCCGCTGATGCAAAGCGCGCTGCCGAACTCTGCAAGGCCGATCTCGTCACCGGCATGGTCGGCGAGTTTCCCGAATTGCAAGGCATCATGGGCGGCTACTACGCCCGCGCGCAGGGCGAGAGCGACGCCGTCGCCAACGCAATCCGCGACCATTACAAGCCGGTCGGGCAGGGCGACGAAGTCCCCACCGCGCCGGTCACCGTGGCAGTGAGTTTGGCGGATAAACTGGATACGCTCGCACTCTTCTTCATGGAAGCAATGCCGCCGACGGGATCAAAAGATCCGTTTGCGTTGAGACGAGCCGCGCTAGGAATTGTGCAGCTCATCATCGAAAACAGACTCAGGATTTCTATTGACCGCCATGTCCTAGCATTGATGGTCATGAAACATCACTTTGACCATCAGGGGCGGATTGATTGGATTGGTCCTCACCCAGAGTTTCGAGACGAGCGCGCATCTATTCGTGCATTCTTCGCCGACCGCCTCAAAGTGCAGCAACGCGAAGCTGGCGTACGGCACGATTTGATCGATGCGGTGTTTAGCCTTGGCGGCGAGGACGATCTTGTCCGGCTGCTGGCGAGGGTCAAGGCGTTGCAAAGCTATATCGATACCGCAGACGGCGCGAATTTGCTCGCCGCATACAAGCGCGCGGCGAATATTCTTAAAGGCTCGACGCCCGAGGTTCCGGTGCTCGACAAGGCATCCGACGCGCCCATGGCGGACAATGCCGACCAGCAAATCCCGCAAACCGGTGAGGAAGACCCGTTTGTCGAGGTCGATCAAGGCATGCGCGCCGCGATTGCCGCTCAGCATGGCCGCACCGAGGGCACCGTGCCCGAGGGCGCTCAAGCGGCGGACATTGCTCTGCTCGGCGCGCTCGACCTGGCCGAGCCGCAGGCTGAAAAGGCGGTGGAGGAGGAACAGTTCGGGGACGCGATGGCGGCGCTTGCTAGCCTAAGAGAACCCATCGACCGCTTTTTCGATGAAGTCATGGTGAACGACGAAGACCCGGCCAAACGGGCGTTCAGGTTGGGATTGCTGGCGAGGTTCCGAGACGCGGTGCACCGGGTCGCGGATTTTTCGAGGATCGAGGGGTAGGTAAAACCCCTCTCCCCTTGCGGGAGAGGGAGGGGCCCGCTGCGAAGCAGTGGGAGGGTGAGGGGGTTCCTCGCTTCCCGCACCCCTCACCGCTGCGACTAGGCAACAAGTTGCCAAGTCTCGCTCCTCTCCCGCAAGGGGAGAGGGTTAGGTTGGAGTAATGAATGACCCAATATGTATATCGTTTCGGTGGCGGGGTTTCGGATGGGGATGAGTCCGTCCGCGGCAACAAGAACCTGCTCGGCGGCAAGGGCGCCAATCTTGATGGCATGGCGAGCATCGGCCTGCCGGTGCCTCCGGGTTTCACCATCACGACCGAAATGTGCACGGCCTATTATGCGAACGGCCAGACCTTCCCCGACAGCGTCCGTGCCGAGGTCGCAAACGGTATCGCGCATATCGAGCAGGTGACCGGACGCAGCTTCGGCGACCCGGCCAACCCGCTGCTCGTTTCGGTCCGCTCGGGCGCTCGGGTGTCGATGCCCGGGATGATGGACACGGTACTCAACCTCGGCCTCAACGATGCAACCGTCGAAGGCCTCGCAACCTCGTCGGGCGATGCACGGTTCGCGTGGGACAGCTATCGCCGTTTCATCCAGATGTATGCCGATGTCGTCCTCGAACTGGACCATGGCGCGTTTGAAGAAGCGCTGGAAATCGCCAAGGAAGATCGCGGATTCTATCTCGACACCGAACTTTCTGCCGATGATTTGAAGGCCTTGGTTGGCGATTATAAGAAACTGGTTGAAGACCAGTGGGGCAAGCCGTTCCCGCAGGATGTCCACGACCAGCTTTGGGGTGCGGTCGGCGCGGTGTTCGGTTCATGGGAATCCGATCGCGCGAAAGTCTATCGCCGGCTCAACAATATCCCCGGCGACTGGGGCACTGCGGTCAATGTGCAGGCGATGGTGTTCGGCAATATGGGCGAAACGAGCGCCACCGGTGTTGCTTTCACGCGCGATCCCGCCACCGGCGAAAATGCCTATTATGGCGAATATCTGATCAACGCGCAGGGTGAGGATGTGGTCGCTGGCATTCGCACACCGCAATATCTCACCAAGGTCGCGCGCGAGCGGGCAGGGGCCAAGCCGCTCAGCATGGAAGAGGCGATGCCGGAAGTCTATGCGGAGTTGGCGCGCGTTTTCGACATTCTCGAGAGCCATTATCGCGACATGCAGGATATCGAGTTCACCGTCGAACGCGGAACGCTGTGGATGCTGCAGACGCGCAGCGGCAAGCGCACTGCCAAGGCCGCGCTGAAAATCGCGGTCGATATGGCCGAGGCAGGGGTGATCACGAAAGACGAGGCGATCCTGCGTGTCGATCCGATGGCATTGGACCAGCTTCTCCACCCGACACTCGATCCAGAGGCGACGCGCGATGTGCTGACATCCGGCCTGCCGGCGTCCCCCGGCGCAGCATCGGGCAAGATCGTTTTCGATGCTGACACTGCGGAAAAATGGAATGAGCGCGGCGAAGCCGTCATACTCGTACGCGTCGAAACCAGTCCAGAAGACATTCATGGCATGCACGCCGCCAAGGGCATATTGACCGCGCGCGGCGGTATGACCAGCCACGCCGCCGTCGTTGCGCGCGGCATGGGTCGGCCTTGTGTGTCGGGTGCAGGCGGGCTGCAGATCGATGCAGCCGCCAAGCAGCTTCGCGTCGGCGGGCGGACGCTGGCCGAAGGCGACGTGCTGACCCTTGACGGCTCGACAGGCGAGGTTATGGCTGGCGAGGTTGCCACGATCCAGCCCGAGCTGGTCGGCGATTTCGGTACGCTGATGACCTGGGCGGATGCCGGTCGTCGGATGAAGGTCCGTGCCAATGCCGAGACGCCATTGGACGCGCAGACCGCCCGCGATTTCGGGGCGGAGGGCATCGGACTGTGCCGCACCGAGCATATGTTCTTTGACGCCGCGCGCATCACCGCCGTGCGGCAGATGATCCTCGCCGATGACGAGAAAGGCCGCCGCATCGCGCTCGACAGATTGCTGCCCGAACAGCGCAAGGATTTCGCGGAAATTTTTGAAGTGATGGCGGGGCTCCCCGTCACCATCCGCCTGCTCGACCCGCCGCTGCACGAATTCCTGCCGCATCGCGAGGAAGAATTTGCCGAGGTGGCCGATGCCGCGGGTGTCGGCATCGAACTGCTGAAACAGCGGGCCAGTGAACTCCACGAATTCAATCCCATGCTCGGTCACCGGGGATGCCGCCTTGGCGTGACCTATCCCGAAATATACGAGATGCAGGCACGTGCGATTTTCGAGGCAGCGTGCAGCCTTGCAGTCGCGCCGGTTCCCGAAATCATGATCCCGCTGGTCGGCACGAAGCGCGAGCTGGAGCTGATGAAGGAGGTCGTCGACCAGGCCGCTGAAGCCGTGTTTGCCGAGCAGGGCAAGCGCATAGACTATCTGGTCGGTACCATGATCGAGCTCCCGCGTGCCGCGCTGCTGGCCGATGAAATTGCCGAAGTCGGCAGCTTCTTCAGCTTCGGCACAAATGACCTGACGCAAACCACATTAGGCGTATCGCGCGACGACGCCGCGCGCTTCCTCACGCATTATGTGGACAAGGGCATCTACGCCCGCGATCCCTTTGTCAGCATCGATGTAGAGGGCGTCGGCCAGCTTATCGAGATTGCCTCCGCCAAGGGCCGGACCACGCGCCCCGACATCAAACTCGGCATTTGCGGCGAACATGGCGGCGATCCGGCGAGTATTGCCTTCTGCGAGGCGACCGGCCTCGATTATGTCAGCGCCTCCCCCTACCGCGTGCCGATTGCGCGCTTGGCGGCGGCGCAAGCGGCGCTTTCTGCTAAATAGGGGTTGCGCGCATCGGGCATCCTGTCTATGCGCACGCCTCCACGCACCCGTAGCTCAGCTGGATAGAGCATCAGACTACGAATCTGAGGGTCGGGCGTTCGAATCGCTCCGGGTGCGCCATTCCTCTCACTGCCCCAATCCGTTCGCCTCGAGCGCAGTCGAGAGACCTATGGGTCGTGCGCATTTCTGGGTGTCTCGACTCCGCTCGACACGAACGGCTATGGGATGGAAATGACCGCAAAAGCCAAATCCGCCATCGTCCTGCTTTCGGGTGGGCTCGACTCGATGGTCGTCGCCGGACTCGCGCGGGGTGCGGGTTATGATCTGATTGCGTTGACCATCGACTATAACCAGCGGCACCGGATTGAGCTGGAAAGCGCGGCGCGCATCGCGGCGCATCTGGGCGCTGTCGAGCATATTGTGCTGCCGCTCGACCTGACGCGATTTGGGGGATCGGCGCTCACCGCCGACATCGATGTGCCCAAGGAAGGGGTCGATGCGGATGCCATTCCCGTCACTTATGTCCCGGCACGTAACACCATATTCCTGTCGCTCTGCCTGGGGCTTGCCGAGGCTCGCGGCGCGCGCGACCTCTGGATTGGCGTGAACGCGCTCGATTATTCGGGTTATCCCGATTGCCGCCCTGAATTCATCCGCTCGTTCGAGGCGATGGCCAGTCTCGCGACAAAGGCGGGCGTCGAAGGTGATGGCTTCACCGTGCACACGCCGCTGCTGCATATGAGCAAGGCCGACATCGCACGCGAAGCTACGCGCCTTGGCCTCGACGCGGGTATGAGCTGGTCCTGCTACGACCCTTCGCCTGACCATAAGGCATGCGGCAAATGCGATGCCTGCCGCCTGCGTGCAAAGGGCTTTGCCGATGCGGGCCTGCCCGACCCGACCGTCTACGCATGAGCTACGCGGTCAAAGAGATTTTCCTGACATTGCAGGGTGAGGGCGTCCACGCCGGACGGCGCGCGGTATTCCTGCGCTTTGCCGGATGCAATTTGTGGACAGGGCGCGAGGAGGACCGCGCCAGCGCCGTCTGCCAGTTTTGCGATACCGACTTTGTCGGCATGGATGGCGAGGATGGCGGGCGCTACGAAGCCGACATGCTGGCGGCCAAGGTCGCGGAAAAATGGGGTGACGGTGCCGATCACCGCTATGTCGTGATCACTGGCGGTGAACCGATGTTGCAGGTCGATGACCTTATCGTCGATGCGCTCCACGCCCAGGGCTTCACGATTGCGATCGAAAGCAACGGGACCATCGCAACGCATCCCGGCATAGACTGGGTGTGTATCAGCCCCAAGGCCGGCTCTGACGTCATCCAGCACACAGGCGACGAGTTGAAGCTCGTCTGGCCGCAACCCGGCAGCAATACCGAGGCGATGGAAAGCTGGAACTTCGCCAATTTTCTGATCCAGCCTATGGACTGTGGCGACGAGTCGCGTAACCGCGCCAATGTCGAAGCCGCCACGGCCTTCGTAAACGCCCGCCCGAAATGGCGTTTGTCCTTGCAAAATCACAAGATTTTGGGTCTGCCATAAGGCTTGGTAAATCCGCTTGAAACTCGGGCCGGATGGTGACAGTCTTGTTACCGGAGAGTCAGGGGAGAGTAAGATGGCCAGAGCCCAACAGGCAACGCATGCTCGTGCACATAGAAGCTAGGCTAAGCTCATCAGCGATCATGTCTCTGTCGCGCTGGTGCTTTACACTTCGGCATTGACCTTCATCTCCTCTCCGGCGATGAAATCTGACGGACCGCCATAATTTCCCATGTCCATGCTGGGGGTATTCTTTGGGATGTCCATCCCAGCCACACTGTATTTTGATCCCCCAGTCCTACCATGGGTATCGGTAGATT
>JACVCM010000023.1 GCA_016742125.1 Sphingomonadaceae bacterium
CCGATGGACCGCCGAATTCGGTGCCACCGTCAAGGCTTACACGAGTATAGGCGCCTTGCAGAAACGGTGTGAGCCTCCAATTGCCTGCCTGCAATGTCCATCCAATCTCACTCGTTGCAGACAGCGCAGTACCGCCAAATCGGCTTCGGGTTGAATCGGCAAATCCTGTAAAAGAGGGCAGGCGACCTAATTGAAGTCGCAATCCGGCGTAGCTGAGCGAGGCTCTAGCGGCAAAAGGTCCAGCATCAAGCTGCCCATATAATCCTCCGCCGATCCGTTCAATCTTACCTGCGGTATTCAACATGTTGACATTCAACTGATTACTTAGCTGAAATGCGAAGCCGCCTGCTCGCCAGCCAATGCTGTCACTTCCGCCTGCAGTATCGACGCCGCTTACAAAACCGCGCGTATCGGTTTTGGCACGAGCGGTATTGGCGGTCGCGGCAATCGACCCCCAAGCACCAAGAATCTGACCCCACACGCCACCACGGCGTTCTTTGTCGTCATCGCTGACAGCAGACAGCCGTCCTATCACGGCCTCACCAATCAGTCGGTCATCGTCGAGCGCCGCTCGCGCCGCGGTTGCGTACCCCTCGCCAGAAAGCTGATCCAGCGCATCCGATATCGATGCAAGCGGCAGGTTGTAGAGTGCGGTGAGCGGGGTCGGGTCATACCCCCCGGCTACGGCCTGATCAATCAACCGCACCGTTATGCGCTCATTAGGGCTCAACGGCTGGCCAGTCAGCAAGGGCGCAATCAGATTGGGAGCAAAGCGCAACAATACCTGGTTTGCGGTATAAAGAAGCTCGGTCCGGTAGGCTGGACTTATGCCTGCAAGCCCGGTTACCGATGCAAAGCTGCCCGTGCGTCCCTGATCGGCCTGCAGCAGAACATAAGCCGTATTGAAACGATAACCCGTATCGGATGCAGTGATGGCCAGCGTACCCGCCAGATTGGCGGAGCCGTTTGCAATGATAAGATCAGATCCTTGAGGCGCAATATTGGCAAGATAGGTGGATCCTGCCAGCAACGAAACATCGCCGTTGACGCCGAGCGCACCAACCCCGCCCGCCCCGGGAGAAATGGTCGAGCCCGATTGCGCTACAATGCTACCGACTACCCCGGTACCCGATAATGTAGCGCCATTTTGCACGGTGACGACCGACCGATTGATCAGCCCTGTTATCCGCAATTCTCCACCCCGAATGAACGTGCTTCCAGTGTAAGCCGAACTGTCCCCCGTCAGTTCCAGCAATCCGATGCCGGTCTTGTCAAAAATGCCCGTGCCGCCGATGCGGCCGGCGAACACACGGAAATCCGTCTGATCGAATTCGAGTGCAGCATTGTTCTGAATGTCGCCTTGCAGCGACGCTGCGTTTCCGCGGAGCCTTCCTCCAGTAATCAGGGTGCCGCCGCTATAGCTATTGGTTGCGGCCAGAACCGTCGTCCCCGTTCCGGCCTGCACAAGCGTCCCGGTGCCGGAAATCAGGTTGTCAAGCTGCGCAAGATCGGACCGATTGATAATCAGCACGCCATTGTTGACGATGGCTCCCTGCACCGATCCGCCCGTGCCGCCATTGCCGATCTGCAATGTGCCACCCGAAATTGTAGTGCCGCCTGTATAGCTATTGCCGCCCGACAGGATCAGCCCGCCCGTGCCGGTTTTGATCAGACCGCCGCTGCCAGCGATCGCGCCGCTAAATTCACTGGTCAAGTTGTTCGCGCCAGTGGTCAGCCGGGCAGCACCAAGATTGATCTGACCCGAGCCCGAAATGGTTCCGATCGTCGTGTCAAATCCGCCGAGGGTGAGCGTGCCCGCCGCTGTCTGGGTAAAGTTGGTAATGCCAGCGGTATTCCCGCTAAGCAGGACAGTCGCGGAATTGACCAGATTGCCGTTTAACGACCCCGCGATAGTGGCATTGCCGTTATTGACCAGCGCCTGACTGATACTGCCGGTCGAAATCAGCGTTCCACTGTTGCTCACGCCGCCATTGAGCGCGCCACTACTGGTTGCAGTGGCACCAGCGGAATTGACCAGAACACCGCCCACGGTTCCGCCATTTACGAACCCGGCATTGTTGAGTACCGCGCCCGTGAGCGATCCAGCCGAACCCAGTGCCAGTGTTCCACCGGATATTGCCGTCAACCCGGTAAAGCTGTTTGCGCCGGCCAGGGACAACGTGCCGGTTCCGGTCTTTGCGACATTACCACTGCCGGATATAACCCCGCCAAATGTCGTGCTGGTACCATCCGCCCCGACGGTCAGCGTCGCATTGCCAAGAGCAACCGCACCCGAACCGGAAAGACTGCCGAAATTGGTGGCATTACCGTTAAGATCGAATGACCCCGTGGCGGTTTGCGATACCGCACCGATGCCATTGGTCGCGCCGGCAAGGGTAATCGCCCCCGAATTTGCGACCGTCCCACTCAATGTGCCGCTAACGGCGGCGGTCCCCGCGTTGGATAGCCCGCCGCTTAGTGAGCCTGTCGATACAAGGTTGCCAGCATTCATGACGGTACCTGACACAGCGCCCGCGTTGGAGAATGTCGCATTATTGGTGACGTTGCCGGCAAGGCTTCCCGTATTGCCAAGCGCAAGCGTGCCTGCGGAGATCGTGGTCAGCCCGGTAAAGCTGTTCGCGCCGGTCAGGGTCAAACTGCCCGTGCCGATCTTTTCCAATGGGCGCGGACCGCCGGTTTCGGAAATGATACCCCCCTGGGTTGCAGCGTCGCTGCCCTGTACATCGAGCTGCGTTGTGTTTGAGGCGATCAGGATGGGATTGTTGATCGTAATGCCATTTGCATAGGAGATGACCGATCCGGTGGTCGTGATGACGCCCGTTCCAGCGGCACTGTCGCTACCCAGTCTTAATGTTCCCGCGGCGACAATCGTGCCGCCCGAATAGCTGTTGCTTCCTGTCAGCGTTAGCGTGCCTGTGCCGGCTTGGGTCAGGGTGCCGGTACCTGATATGGTGTTGCCTACCGTCAACGCATTGCTGCGGTTAAAGATAAGCGCGCCGTTGTTGCTTAAACTGCCAGTGCCCAAAGTCCCACCGGTCCCGCCATTGCCTATTTGCAGCGCACCGCCCGAGATGATCGTGCCGCCCGAATAGCTGTTTGCACCGGTAAGCGTGAGGGTGCCGCTGCCCGCTTGAGTCAATTTTCCGCTGCCCGAAATGGCGTTGGCAAGTGTGAAGGCGTCGCTGCGGTTTAGGATCAGCGAAGCGTTATTGATTATATTCCCGCTGCCTAACGTGCCTGTCGTCCCGCCGTTGCCAATTTGCAGCACGCCGCCCGAAATGGTTGTCGCGCCCGAATAGTTGTTCGTACCGGTCAGCGTCAGCGATCCGGTGCCGATATGGGTCAGGCTGAGGACGGCAGAGCCATTGTCGACGAGCTGGCCGGCAAAGCTGCTCGCGACACTGGCACCGCCGACGGTCAACGTCGTCCCGCCCGTATTGGTCGTGTCGATCCGTCCGCCGGTCCCCGAAAGCGACCCGATGGTCTCGTTGTTCGCAATCGTCAAAGTGCCGCCGTTGACAATCACGGCACCGGTGTCGGCAATCGCGTTACCGTTGACCAGCGCCAGGGTTCCGCCGTTTACCGTTGTGGTGCCCGTGTAACTGTTGCTTCCGGCAAGATTGGTCTGCCCGCTGCCATTATGGATCACGTTTCCCGAACCGGTAATGGCGTTGGCCAGATCGAAACTGTCCGAACGGTTGAGAATCAACGTTCCGTTGTTTGTAACCGAGCCTGTGCCGAGCGACCCGCTATTGCCGCCGTTGCCGATCTGCACTGTGCCGTTAATCGTAGTGCCGCCGGAATAGAGATTGTTTCCGGTCAACACCAACGTGCCGCCGCCATTGCCGACGAGGCTGCCCGTGCCGGAAATGACTGCCGCAATCGTACCGGTGCTTCCGGTGGCCATGGCGATCCCCGTTGTACCATCCAGTCGCAAACGGGACGCTGCATCGCCGCCGGCGATTGTATAACCGGTGGTCAGAAATTCGAGCGACGAGGGCGCAACGGTCTCTCCTGCAGCGATTGTTACCGTTCCAGCTGTGCCACCGAACAGCGCAGCATTGCCGTTGCCTGCCCAAGGGCCGGAAACCGTACCCGCCGCGTTGGTGAAATTGCCACCCGAAGCACCCCATATGCCGGAGCCGCCGACAACGGCACCATTGGGGTTGAGCGTGGCACCGTTCCAGTACAGCATTTCCGATGTCGCCGCCACGTTCAACAGCACCGCATTGCTACCGAGCGCCAGATTGCCAAGATAGCCTCCACCGAGTGGATTCAAGGTGAGGTTGCCAAGTGCACCGGTTAGTGCACCGTCGAAGCTGAACAGCGTATATTGTCCGCTCGAAAATCCTGGATTTCGGGTGACGTTGATTGCGCCGCCATTCAGCGTCAGATTGCCGTTCGAGCTTCCGCCCAAAGTGCCGGTCACGACGATCAGGTCGTTGCCCGTACCCCCGGCGACACCTGCTGCAGCAAGTTCGAAATTGGTTGCGCTACCGCTGTTGAGCGTCAAGGCACCAAGGGTAAGCGTTCCAGGTGACAAGCCGGGCGACAGCGTTCCACCGCCATTCACCGTCACGAGCCCGGCAATCGCGCCCGTGCCGCCGAGCGTACCACCGCTGTTTACGGTTGCCCCGGATGTGAGCGAGCCAGTGACATTAAGCGTGCCGTTGTTCACATTTGTGGGACCGGTGTAGCTGTTGGCCCCCGAGAGCGTCAGCGTGCCGGTGCCCGCCTGGGTCAGCCCGCCGCTTCCCGAAATCGCATTTGCGACCGTCAACCCGTCCGCGCGATTGAAGACCAGCGCTCCGTTGTTCACAACATCGCCTGACCCCAGCGTGCCACTCGTGCCGCCATTGCCGACCTGCAGCGTTCCGCCGCTGATCGTGGTGGTACCGGTGTAGCTGTTGCTTCCGGTCAGAACGAGCGTACCGTTACCGATCAGCTCGATCGGGCGCGCGCCGCCGGTTTCGGATATCGCCCCCGCCTGCGTCGCAATTCCGCTCAACACCTGCAGCTGCGTCGTGTTCGAACTGACATTGATGGCAGCGCCGTTGGTTACGCCATTGGCGAAATCGATCACCGAACCTGTGGTCGTGATCGTGCCGAAACTGCCTGCCAGATTGCCTTGCAGCGACAATGTGCCCTGTTGCAACGTCAGGCCGCCTGTGAAGCCGGTAGTGTTCAATCCGCCGCCCAGCGTCAGGGTGCCGCTGCCGGTCCGCAGCAGATTGCCGGTACCGCTCAATATGCCGTTCAGCGTAAGGGTGTTGGACCCGGTAATATCGATCGCGCCGCCCGTGCCGGTAATGTCGATCGTCCGCCCGGTCGTAAAGCTGCCGGTCGATCGCAATGTACCGCCATTCAGCCGGACAAACGCCGCGCTTGCGCCGAGATTGCGGTCGTCGCCAATCGACAATATTCCACGGTCGAGCCGATACTCACCCGAAAAAGAATCGGCAAAGAGTGCCGTGTTGGTCAGCGTCAACGCACCGGTGCCGTCATGCACCAGCGCCCCCACGCCGCCCGCCTGCCGGATCGCGCCTGAAAAAGTGGTCGAGGCATTGCTGCCGCCGACGGTCAGGGTCGAGCCGTTCTGGATCGCTAATGTGCCGGCGCCAGCGAGCGAACCGATGGTTTCGCTGGCAAGCACCTGCAGAAAGCCGCTGTCGACTTGCAACGCGCCGGTATCGGCAATCGCCGCGCCGCCGTTCAGCTGCAGGAAGCCACTGCTGATCCGCGTCGTGCCCGTATAGCTGTTGCTGCCGAAATAGGCGACGCCGCCGGGCGAGTCGATCACGACATCGCCGGTACCCGAAATAGCGTTGCCGAACGCCACCGCGTTGCTGCGGCGGAAGACCAACGTGCCGTTGTTCACTATCGCACCGCTGCCCAGCGATCCGCTGGCGCCGCCACTGCCCATCTGCAGCGTTCCATTCGTGATCGTGGTGCCGCCGGAATAGCTGTTATTGCCGTCAACGATAAGCGTGCCGCCGCCCAGCTTGTCGAGGCCGGCGCTACCCGAAATCGGGCTGGTGATTGTAGCAGTAACGCCGTCGTCGACGTTGATGAAGGCCGAATTCCCGCTGGCACCGGGGCCAGAATAAGGGATTGCGTTCAGGCCACCGCCGCTCAGCACATAGCCGTTGTCGGCAAATTGCAACCCTTGGAAATTCTGCGTGCCGGATAGTGTGACGGCACCGCCAGGCGTATCGAAAACGCCGACGCCGCTGTTCCACACGCGTGAGGTTGCAGCGCCCGGCGCATCGAGCCAGGTGCTGCCTGCCGCACTCCAGTTACCCGCGCCGCCCAGATTGCTGCCGTCCGCCGACCAGAATTGCAGCAAGGGCGCTGGCGTATCGAGCAGCAGATTGATCTGGTTGGGCGCGCCGCTGCGCGTCGATAGCGTCCCGTTCAATCCCGAAGGCGTCGTCAGGTTGAAATTGGAAAGCGGCGATTGGATCGCGCCGGCAACGTTGAACAGCCGGTAAAAACCAGCAACACCCGAAACGACGTTCAACCCCGCGCCAGACGCAAAACCTAGATTGCCGCCGACATTGATCAGGTCGCTTGCCGTCCCGCCACCGGAAACAGGCGAACCGAGCTCAAAATTGGTCACTGATCCTGCCGCCAGCGAAAGGTTGCCGTTGATCGTCAGCGTGCCCGGACTGGTGCCCGGCGAAAGCTGTCCGCCCGATTGCACCGTCACATTGCCGCCAATCGTGCCCGTTCCGGCCAGCGTGCCAGCGCCGCCGACGGTAACATTGGTCGCGCCCAGCGAGCCGGTGACGCTCAACACACCGCCGTCGATATTGGTCGGCCCGGTATAGCTGTTGCTGCCCGATAATGTGTGCGTGCCGCCTGTGATGTTGAGTGTCAGCGGCCCGCCGCCATTGCTGATCTGTCCCGCGACCAGCGAGGCCCCCCGCGAAAGGCGCAGCGTGCCGCCATTGACAAAAGTGTCGATCGTCGATCCGGCGGCCGCGTTGATAAATCCGGGATCGAAAATCGTGCCGCCGAATAAGGACAAGCGCGTTGAGCTTGCCAGATCGAGCCCGCCGGTAAAGGAAAGGGGCGACCCTATGCCGACATTGGCGTTGTCGCGCAGTCGCATCGATCCGGTGCCACTGCTCGCCGGGCCGGTTGCCAGAAATTGCCCGGGGCCGCGCAGCGTAAGCGGCCCGTTGATTGTCAGGCCACCGACAGCGGTCGCGCTCAGCGATACCGGTGTGTCGATCCCACCACCGTTGCTGGTCACGAAAATCGGCTGGAATGCCCGGCGCTGTTCAAAAAAGCCGGGTGCCGCAGGGGCGAAACGGAATGTCCCGCCATCAAGTGTCAATGGTCCGGTGAAGAAATTAGAGCCGCCTGCATTGGCAAGACCGTCCACGCCCGTCAGGGTGACCGCGCCAGGCCCGCGAAACGCAACGCCACCCGCCCCCGAAATGGGCCCGGAATAGGTGATGTCGTCTGATCGCGCGAAAGCCAAAATAGCGCCCGATGCGATAGTCGCGCCATCGCTGCCTAGATTGCCTGTCGTCCCGCCATTGCCGATCTGGAGCGTCCCGGAACTGATCGTCGTCAGACCGCTGTAGCTGTTTGTACCGCTCAGGATGAGCGTTCCTGTGCCGGTCTTGTTGAAGCCGCCACTGCCGCTTACTCGACCTGAAACAACAGTTGTGGAGTCAGTCGCAATCTCGTTTGTATTGACAGAGCGCTCATTGCCCAGCTGGATTGCGGAATCGAAAGTTGGATAGTTGAAATACAGTGTCGCATCGCCCACCAACCTCATAAGTGGCGTAAGCAGCTCATTGTTGAGAATCAGCCTCGATCGCCCGCCGGATCCGCCAATGATCACCCCGCCCGGCAAAGAATATAGTCGATCTACCGTAAGCGAGGCACCTGCCTGCACGCGCACGACACCCGAGCCGACAAAAGTGTCTAAGCTAAAACCAGGACCGATTCGAGAAGCGCCAGTCACGAATACAAGACGGCCGATGCCACCCGAATCGAGACCATCGCCGGTTGCTGGACCTGCACCTGCGAAATCAACCCGGCCCGAGGTGAGGTTGACGCCTTCCAGTATCAAATCAAATCTGTCGGGACGCAGAATTGCACCCGGAATGAGGTTAAAATTCACGTTGCTACGGATCAGCAGGTTCGAATGCAGTCCTAAGGTTGCGGCAAGATTAAAAGCTGCAACGGAAATAGTTCCACCTATCGTTGCGCTGCCGTCTGTAATGAATACCGTACCTGCACCGGAAAACCCGTCACCGATCCGGCCGCCGACGACCATATTAAATGAGCTGTTCAAGCCCACGTCAATATTGCCAAATATGCTTCCCGTACCAGTATAGTTGTTTGAACCAGTGAGTATCATTGCCGGGGCTATCGCGCCACCACTGCCTGATCCGCCTGCGATAGTGCCAGAGTTCAGGATTCTCAGATTTTGCGCGATAAGGCCTACGCCGCCCGCACCTGCCAGCCCGAAGGCACCTCCGCGTCCGCCGTCGCCGCCCGTTATCGAAGCACCGCTCTTTATCCTTAAATTAAACTCCTGCGTCACAGCATCGTTAAAGAAGATGGCTCCAGTGCCGCCACGTCCGCCATTGCCGCCGGGGGAGCCGTTAAAAGATGCTCCACCATCGCCACCCATACCGCCGACCAGCTTGGCATTATCGTTTAAGACAAAAGATTTGGTTGGCGATCCGAGAACGAGCAGTCCCGCACCTCCGCTACCCCCGTTGCCGCCGACCCCTTGCGCGCCGCCATTGCCGCCGTCACCTCCTCGCCCGCCGGCAACAATGGCATCCTCCAACACACGATAGCCTTGGTCGGCGATGCCGGCCACGAAGCCCGATCCGCCAACGCCACCGCCGCCGCCGCCGCCAAAACCGGCACCAGCGCCTCCGCGCCCTCCTGCTCCTCCGACCAGCGAGGTCAGGCTTCCCTCGCTGCTTGGAAAATAAAGACCTGCGCCACCGCCGCCGCCGCCGCCGCCGCCACGCCCAGCGACAAGTGAATTGTCTCCGTCACGTCCGGCAGTATTGTCACGATCACTACGGCTGAGGCGCGCTACGCCAGGCGCACCACCCGAAGCCCCCGGGCCGCCTCCGCCGCCTGAACCGTCGATGCCGTTGCTGCCGCCGCCGCCGCCGCCGCAGAAGCCGTTGGCGTCATTGGTTGATCCGCCCGGCGGCCTGTTGGACTGGCCGGGTAGCACCGGGGAGCCGGTGCAGGCCCCTGATCCGGCAGACCCGCCATTGCCACCGCCGGGCTGCGTTATTAGCGTGGGGGTGATGTTCTGTGCCGATGCAGCGCCTGGAAGCACCAGTGCTGTCAACAAACCGCCCGCGATCGCTGTTGTCGACGCCAACCGGCGACGCGTCCTGCCTGTGTTGAAGCTCGTTCCCGTCTCAATGATCGATCGCGCCGCCATGTCGCACTCCCCCAAAGATCGCCTTTGCGTCGCCTGCAAAGGCGATGGGTAAATCGATAGAAAGGCCGGGCGGGAGTGGCGTTTATGTCAAAAAAAGTTTTTCGGCATAATCGCTGCGCGTGACACTATGTCCCTGTCCTTTATATCTTTTTACATATGACGGAAATATCAAGGGATTCGCGGAGGAAGAACGGGCTTTTATGGCCGGTAATATCGACCTGAAGACCTTGTTAAAGGACGTGCCCGATCGGGACAGCATTGCCCGGCCAGCGCAATGGGTGCTTGCCGATCCCGGCTTTCCGGCTGCGAAAAGGCGATTCTGCGAGCGCGTTGCAAATCATTTCGCCAGCGATAAAATCATGGGCCGGACGATTACCGACACCGGCAGTTACGCCATTTTCGCCTTGCTTATCGCGAGCTTGTTGACCGGTCCGATAACGGTGGGCGCAGTCGTCGACGCACTGGGTAGGTCGCTTGCATCCGAACGTCGCATTCGCCGAACGCTAGGCTCGCTTGCCGACCGCGGGCTTGTCAGGATTGAATCATCAGAAGAGGACAGGCGTCAGCGGCTGTTGTCGCCCAGCCCTCTTGCGCAGGATTTCTTCGTCCGCTGGCATGCAGCTTACAGCGCACCGCTGGCCGATCTTTGTGTATCGACGGTCTTGCCTGCCGCCACGCTCACGTCAGCAGCGGCTTGGCATGTGATCATTGTTGCCATGCATGCCCGCAACGGTTTCGCACTGACCGACGGCCATCCTTACATCGAGGCGCTGATGGCGCAACGCGGCGGCTATCTCGCCCTGGTAGGCATAACCGAAAATCCCGCGCTCTCGCCTTATGGAGCATCGCAGCTTTTCGGCCGGTCTTTGACGCAAATGCGCAAAATGGTTGAACAGGCACGGGCAGTGCCAGTGTCCGAAGTTGATCGCTGGTTCGCGACCGAAATCGCCTTTGCTGCATTTGTCGCCGAAGCAACCAAACGCGCTAGCAAGGCTGGCCGCTCTGGTCGCGACGCGAAACTAAGCCCGTTGCCATATTCATCTTGGTGAATGAACGACGCTTTTTGGCCGAAGACGGAGGTTTGGGCTATTGAGAACGAGGCCTTGCTGCTTTGCAAACCGGACATTCTTCTGTCGAAGCACGTTCCAATCATCCGTAGCAGCACGGTATAGCCCAGCAGCAGACATATGTTTGGCTCACCGCTTCACCGACCTTCACTGATCATGCTCAATAACGAACGAGCGCGCGTCCCGCCGTACCATCAGGGAACTCATGCGCGTCGAACATTCGATCCTTCGCGTCAAAATAAGCTCTCGGGAAGTCGAGCAGCGGATGATTGGCCGGGACGCCGGCAATCTTGGCGATGCCGAGCAGGCTCGACGTGCGGCCGCTCGTGGCGAGATGGCCTTCAGGCCATTCGAACAGCTGAATCCAGACCGAGCGGGCATTGCCGCCCGTGTTTTCCAGACCCAACGCCTCGAGAACCGAGGCCGTAATGGCTTTATGCGCTTCACTCTTGCGCTCTTGGTTCATCGATCCTTCGGGCACGTTGAGCTCAATCAGGAAACGGCCCGAGGCAGACACATAGGTCGCATCGGTTGTGCCGCCGACAAACCAGTCATCGCCGTCGAATTCACGGAACCGTACCCAGGCGATCGAACGCGAGGCGGGCGTGTCCGCGCCGCCTTCTATCATCAAAAGGACGTGGGTCAGCTTTTCCGCGAGTGCCGACTTCTGCGCGGTGGTGAGGGTCCCGTTGGGTGTTTCGACAGTGATCATCGGCATGACAGGGTCCTTTGCTTGAGGGATTCAGAGCGTCAAAAAGGTTCGGCCCATGGACGCAGATCGAGCTCGTGGGTCCACGCAGAGCGGTGCTGCAGATGGATCTGCCAATAGGCTTCGGCGATCGCGTCGAGGCTGAGCATGCCATCCGGGCCTTTCTCATCCTTGTAGTGCGGCAGGCGGGTGTTGACGCGTTCGCCATCGATTGCGCCGTCGATGACGACATGCGCGACATGGACGCCTTTGGGGCCGAATTCGCGCGCAGCCGCCTGCGCGATCGCGCGCAGACCGGCCTTGGCAGATGCAAACGCCTCGAATCCTGCCCGGCCGCGCAGTGAGGCGCTTGCGCCAGTGAAGATCAACGTTCCGGAGCCGCGTGCGAGCATCGGCGGTGCGGCATGAAGCGTGAACAGATGGCCTGCAAAACAGCCCACACGCCACATCTCCTCGAAGAAGGCGGGGTCGCTTTCGAGCAGCGCGCGCGGCCGATTGCCGCCGGCGTTGAAGACCGCGAGCGACATGGGTGCGATGCTTTCCGCAGCAGCGACGGCGGATGCAACATCCTCGGCGCTCGTCGCGTCGCAAACGACCGCGCTCGACTTGCCCCCGGCATCCCCGATCTCGCCCACGACCTGATCGAGACGATCGCGAGTTCGCCCGGCGACTACGACGTGCAGCCCCGCCAAAGCCATGCGTCGTGCGACCGCCGCGCCGAGACCGGTGCTGGCCCCGACGCCGATGACCAGTCCAGATGCCCCGCTCATGTCCGCTCTCCGCGGTAGACCACCCAGTTCTTGGGCGTTTCCCTGAGGCGCACTTCGTCGAGCAGGCCGGGGAAGCGCGTGCCCAGTCGATCCCAGAACAACACCGCAAGATTCTCAGTCGTCGGGTTTAGCCCTTTGCAGATGGCGACATCGTGATTGAGATGGTGGTGATCGACGTGCGATACCACGAGCTCGCGCATGGCATCGCGCAGATCGGTCAAATTGATGACCATGCCCGTGGCAGGGTCAATGGCGCCCTTGACGGTGACTTCCAGCACGTAATCGTGACCATGCCCGTATTCGTTGGCACAGGGGCCATAGAGCGCGCGATTCTCCGCGTCGCTAAGACTGTCAGCCCATAGCCGATGCGCGGCGGAAAAGCTCTCCTGCCGGGTCAGCAGCGCTACCGGCCGGCCTGCTTTCTGCACTTCACTCGTCATTTTCCACCTCGATTGTCGTGCCGTTAAGTGCGCCGGTCTGCGCGCGGTCGAGCAGCGTCCGGACGATGGCCGCGACCGTGACTGGCTGCCGATCAGTGACAAAGCCCAGCTGTCTGGTCATTTCGCTGGCGAACGCGCCGGGGGCGACAGCATTGACACGGATGCCGAGCGGACGGCCTTCGAGCGCCAGCGCTTCGGTGAGGCCGACGACGGCGTGCTTGGAGGATGCATAGGCGCTGAACCCGGTAAACAGTTGGCGCCCCCGGATACCGGCAAGCGACGCAACGTTGACAATGTCGCCCGTGATCGCGCGTGCACGCCAGTCACGCATGGCTGCGACACAGCAGGTCTGGGTACCGACAAGATTGATCGCGATGGCTTCGTCAAAGGCGGTGTCGGCTTCGGCTGCCCAAAAGTCTGATCGTGCCAGAATTGCCGCGCAGCACACGAGCGCATCCGGGCGGAACCGGTCGACGGCCGCCGAGACCGCCGGGCGATCGCGAACGTCGACCGGAAACAGATCGATAGCTCCGCGCCCGCCGACGCGCGATTGCGCCGCTTCGAGCTTGTCGAGCGATCGTCCGACAAGCCCGACCCGATCGCCAGCGGCGACGGACAAGGCCGCAACGGCCTCGCCCAATCCACTGCCACCACCGGTGATCAAGATCCGCCGCATGTCTTGTGCTCAGCCGAGCGGCACGAGCTGCGCGTCGTGCTGCGCGATATAAGCGTCGATCTCGTCGGCATTGTGGATGCGCTCGAAATGCATGCAGAGCTTGCCGTCTTCGAACAGATCCCATTCCTCGCCGGTCAGAATGAAGTCGGGAAGGCCGGGCTGCTGGAAGGTGATCTGCCACGGGAGATAGATGCCGCGGCCGGCGATCAGCGTCGGACCAGGGCTCTGCGGCGCGCGAACAGTGAAACGGCGGTCATAGTGATCAACGGCATAGCGGATCGCCTCGATGACCGAACCACGTCCCTTGTAGCTGGCCGCCACCGGCGGTTTGCCGCCATCGACCGTCCAGATCGCATTGTCAGTCAGGCAGGCATCGACGTCCGACCAGTCGCGGGTCACAAAGCTCTTTTCGAACGCCGTCGCATATTTGACGAACGCCCCGATCGTCGGCTCGCTTAGATCGACATCCCATTTGCTCATCATTCACTCCTTTTTGAACTCGCGAATCTGGTTGCGTCATGCAACCGTATGATTCTTGGTTGCGTTACGCAACTAGAATCGATAGAGGGTGTCACATGTCCAGGAAGCGCTTCGATGAGATGAACTGTTCGATTGCCCGCAGCCTCGAGCAGGTCGGCGATTGGTGGACGCTATTGATCGTCCGCGAGGCCTTTTTCGGCACCACCGCCTTTTCGGAGTTTCAGGAAGCGCTCGGCATTGCCAAGAACATCTTAACGCAGCGGCTCGACCATCTGGTTGCGAACGGCATTTTCGAGCGGCGTCAGGTGAGACCCGGTGTTGAGCGCCACGAATATTTTCTGACCGACAAGGGCCGCGACCTGATGCCGGTGCTCGTGGCGCTGGTGCAATGGGGCGACCGTTGGCTGTTCGGCGAGGGCAATGAGCCGCTGAGGGTTATCGATGCCGAACAGCGGGTTCAGATTGCGCCGCTCAAGGTTTGTGACGCGGCAGGTCGGGAAGTCGCCCCGTCTCAATTGCGTTTCCGCCCGGGTCCTGGCGCGACCGAGCGCACGCTGCGCGTCTTCGAAGAGCGCCGCAGCAAGCGGCGCGCGGCGTCCATTCAATGAGCGAGGCGCGTTCGGTCGCGATCGTCGGTGCGGGCGACTATATCGGCGCCGCAATCGCACGGCGCTTCGCGTGCGACGGCTTCAGGGTTCATGGGGGCCGTCGCAATGCGCAGGAACTTGCGCCGCTTGCTGGCGAGATCGGCGCGAGCGGCGGAGTCTTCGTTTCACACCAGCTCGATGCGCGCGACCTAGCGTCGATCGAAGCCTTCCTGCAGGCCGCCGAAGCCGACGCGCCACTCGATCTCGTCGTCTTCAATGTCGGCGGCAATGTCCGATTTCCCGTCCTGAACACCACCGATCGTGTGTTCCGCAAAGTCTGGGAAATGGCATGCTTCGCCGGGTTCCTTACCGGGCGCGAGGCCGCGCGCTTGATGCTGCCGCGCGGGCGTGGCTCGATCTTCTTTACCGGCGCTACGGCCAGTCTGCGCGGTGGCAATGGTTACGCCGCCTTTGCAGCCGCGAAAGCAGGGCTGCGCGCGTTCGCTCAATCGATGGCCCGCGAGTTCGGGCCGCAAGGACTTCACATCGCGCATCTCGTGATCGACGCCGGTGTTGACACGAAATGGGTCCGCGAACGCTTTGCCGCAGCGCACGGCGCGGCGGCCGTCGATGCGATGCCCAAGGACGCAATGGTCAACCCCGACTCGATCGCGGAGACCTACTCGGCCCTCCACCGCCAACCGCGCGATGCCTGGACCTTCGAGACCGATCTTAGACCCTATATGGAGACATGGTGACGCTATGACCACAGCCCCGACATTCTGGTTCGATTTCGTAAGCCCCAATGCCTATCTCGCGCACCGCATGTTGCCTGGGGTGGAGGCGCGGACGGGCGTCGCGTTCGACTATGTGCCGGTTCTACTAGGCGGCTTGTTCAAGCTCACCGGCAATCAGCCGCCGATGCTTGTCCATGCCAATGTCGCCAACAAGATCGCCTATGAGCAGCGCGATCTGCGGCGCTTCGTCGCCAAGGTCGGCGCAACGAAGTTCACATTCAACTCGCACTTTCCGCTCAACACCCTGAATCTGATGCGCACGGCTGCCGCCGCGCACTTGGCCGGCACTTTGCCGACGTTCGTCGAGGCCGTATTTGTTGCGACGTGGGAGAGTGGCCTCAAGACCGACGACATGGACGTGCTGGCCGGCGTGCTGGGTGAAGCCGGGCTTCAGGCCGACGACCTGATCGCCGCGGGACAGACGCAGGAAGTTAAGGACCATCTCATGGCGAATACGCAAGACGCCGCCGACAAGGGCGCGTTCGGCGTGCCCTCGTTCCGGGTCAACGACGAACTGTATTTTGGCAAGGATCGCGTTGAGGACGTGGAGCGCGCGCTCCAATAGTCGCGCCCCCCTTCGAGGATAAAAGTGCGCCTTTTGAAGATGGTCTTTCAGCTCGAATGAGGCGCAACGGCCGGGAATCGGAAGTTGGCCATTGTGCGAACAAGTCCGCGCTGTTGCGAAAAGCGACACTTGCCACACAGGGCCAGGCGCGGATAAGCATCAATGTGGTGGTTGCCAAATTGGTGCTGAGCGTCAGGCGCAAATTACCGGAAATCGCTCGATCCCGCGCAACACCATATTCGGCCGCCATCGGTGTGAGCTAGCGGGATGACGCATATGCATATTTGGAAAACGATCAAGCAAATGGGCGAAGGCCACGCGCCCTTCCATGCGCGCCAGTGACGCGCCGAGGCAATAATGCCCTCCCTCGCCAAAGGTCAGATGGCGATTAGGGTCGCGCTCTATCAGGACGCGATCTGCGTTTACAAAATTGCGATCATCACGATTTGCCGAGGCAATGATGCCGAAGACGGTCGATCCCTGAGGGATCGTGACATCGCCCAGCGCAACGTCGTCAGAGGCATAGCGCGGCGTTGACATTTCGACTGGTCCCTCGAACCGCAAAAATTCTTCGATCGCAGGTTCGATCAACGCTGGCGCTGTCAGGAGAGACTCGCGTGCAGCCGGGTGCCGCATTAACGT
Organism: Sphingomonadaceae bacterium; assembly: GCA_016742125.1. Lineage (GTDB taxonomy): Bacteria > Pseudomonadota > Alphaproteobacteria > Sphingomonadales > Sphingomonadaceae > Sphingorhabdus_B. The sequence goes on from JACVCM010000023.1 coordinate 16,194, forward strand.
CAGCATGCCGTTGCCGATGAGGTTGGTTGTAGTCTCGTGACCGGCACTGAGCAGGATGCTGATCATCGCCATGAGTTCATGTTCGGAGAGCACATCATCTTGTTGCTGTGCCACCAGTGCACTGATCAGATCATCGGCGGGGTCTTTACGCTTCATGGCAATCAGCCGCTTGAGATAGCGCAGAAACGAGAGGACGGCAGGCATCTGAAGAATAGCGTTTATCGGCGAAACTGACCCAACCTTGATCAGCGCATGCGACCAGCGGGCAAAGCGCGTCTGATCTGCTGTTGGAACGCCCAGCAAGTCGGAAATGACCTTGACCGGCAGCGGCAGCGCGTAATCCGCAATAAGGTCAAATGACGATTGCTTGTGCAATGGCTCAAGCAACGCCGCGCTTGCAGCGACGACCTGTGCCTCAAGGGCATCAATGCGGCGCGGCGTAAAAACTGCTTGCACGAGACGACGTAGTCGGGCGTGGTCAGGATCATCAAGCGCAAGGATGTTACGCGTCAACGGCGAGAGAAGGCCTGGAATACGACGTTGCTGCGCCAGTTGTTCGGATGTCAGTGCATTGGCAGGGTCTTTGACAAACCGTTTGTCCCTTAGCAGCGCCGAAACATCAGCATAGCGCGTGACAAAGATGGCGGATCCGTTGCGAGACGTGGCGATGCGACAAATTGGTGTTTCTGCACGCATCCGGACGTACGTCGGAAACGGATCGGCCTTAAACGCCGGTTCGGTAAGGGAAATGGCGACGGCTGGAATCATGACGCGGTGCCGCCTGTCGCCGGCAGCGCAAGCCCGTGTTCGACAAAGCTGGTGAGCCGATCGAGCAGCGCGTCACCACCCTGTTCGATTGTCTCATCGCCTAGCAGGCGAAGCATGATGAGGCCCATAAACAAAGCCGTCATAATGCGCGCGTCATAGAGTGCCGGATTGTTCGGATCAGCCTGCGTTGCATGCGCAGTGAGCGGCATGACGAGCTGGTCAATCGCCGGCGCCAACAAGGTCTGACGATAAAGATCGCGAAAATCCGGGTCGATCAGCGCTTCAGACAAGACCACCCGCAACATCGCAAGATTGTCCGGGCCAATGACAGTCCATCTCGCGCGCAGCATGTCGGATAACGACGGTGGACTATCGGGGTCCACGGCAGGTGCCAACGGTTCTGCTCCTGCTAGTATGCCATGAAGCAACGCGGATTTGTTGTCGAAAAGGTTATAAATCGTCCCGTCAGAAACACCTGCAGCAAGCGCGATGTCGCGGATCGTTGCGCCACGAAACCCTTTTTGGGCGAAAACCGTCGTTGCGGCGTCCAGCACGTGCTGGCGCCGCACGGCAAGTGTTTTTTCCTGTAAGGTCGGCATTAGCGTGTGAAGCGCACGCTTGCGCGCCCATCGGTATAACCTTGAAAACCAGTGCTTATACGCGTGGCCTGAAAACAGCGCGTGCCAAGCAAAAAGCCCATACGCATGCAGAATCTATTGCTATCGGTGGTCCAGCGAATACGACGCTGGATCGGGCTCTCGATTGCGCCGGTGCCATCGGCATTGAAACGGATGCGACCATTTCGACCATCAGTGTTGGCCATGTTCCACGGCTGTCCATCGACGAGACCAGCCACGACATCGGCACGCGAAAGATAAGTGGGCGCGACCGGTGTGGCAGATGCCGCCTGCATAGCAATCAGGGTCCAGCCGAACGGAGCCAGAGTGGATGTCAACATCATAGCGCTTCCAGACTTGAATGATGATTCGATAAAATGAATAGTCATTCAAACTTGTTGGTGCAAGCTGATGTTAGAATTTTGGCCGCAGTCGGAAGTTGGGCTTGTTGAGAACGGCGCAGCGCAATTGTGAAAAGCCGACATTCCTTTGCCTCCGACGACGCCGATGTGAGAGCCGCATAATTGCTCGTATAGATTTCGTTCGTCGGAGATCGCGCAGCCTTGACCGCCTAAACGTCGACGCGATCGCCGCGCGTGGTTGGGCTGGAGGCGACGAGGAAGTGGACGTCGGCATCACTGTCATTGCGCGCCTGATGGTTGATGCCTGGCGGTACTTCTATCCCCGACATCGCCGGGATAGTGTGACGGATGCCATCGAGCTCCATGACAAGCTCGCCTGCAAGCACATAAAAGAACTGGCGGGCGACTTGATGCTGATGTCGATGTTCGACCGCCCCCGGCGGCATACGCTCTTGGATGATCATAAGGTCATGCGACGAGCAAAGCACCCAGCCGTCGCATGAATTGCCCCAATTATAATGTCGCGCGTTGTCTTTGCTGACCCTCATCTTGCGTCCCTTCGTTCCTGGATGGCATCAAGACATAGACGGGCAATGGCGACGTCTTGTGCGGCGATGCCGGTGAGATCGATGATTGTGATCGGCCTGGATTTGAGGGGTAGCCGTGCATTACCAAGAGCTTCAATATCGCAGGGCAGTCGGCCCACATGCTGCATCTCACCGTGGTCGATGCACTGCTCGATGTCATCGCAGATGACGCGTTGGGCGCCGATGATGATATCCGGATCAAGTTCCTGCTTGCCGCGGGCATCGGCACCAAGTGCCACAATGATCGATCCGGGTCGGACATCATGGACTGAAAGCAACGGCGCACGGGCCGCCGTGCAGCAAACAATTGCCAAGCTTTGCTGCGCAAGCGTTGCCGGCGAGGACATGCGCTCGGCTGGAATATTAAGCTCGGCCAAGTCTCTCACCAGCCGATCCGCCGCCTCCGCCCTTCGTGCCCAGAGAAAGATGCTGGAAGGGCTGAGCATCAACGCGGCCCAGTACGCGACGAGTGCGGCCTGAGTCCCCGCTCCAAGGATGCCGAGCGGCTCTCCCCTCTGATATCCGGCAGTTTCTAGGGCAATGATGGCGGCCGCCGCGGTCCGCGCGTCGGTCAACCAGCCTCGATCTTCGAGCAGCGCGATTGGTTCACCTGTCGAGGCGGAGAAGACGAGCATCGCGCCATTGCTCGATGGCAGGCCGTGGTCAGGATTGCCGTAGAATCCGGTTGCAACCTTGACAACGAATATCCCGGCGGCGCGATCATGGCCCCATTTGACGTGGCAATCGCCCGGCGGATCGTCGAAGGCGAGGTGCGTGACCGGCGCCTGACGGACTGCACCACTGGCATGATTGCGGAAGGCGTGGCGCACGGCCGCGATAACGGCGTCAGGTTTGGCCAATTCCCGAATGCGCGCATAGTCGATGACACGAAGTGCCGTGCTCATCGTGATGCAGCACAAAGGTTGCGGCGCAGATGAGCGCGCATTGCCGCCAGACCGTCATCGAGGCCGAGGCGGCCATAGCCGATGCGGAAGCGATCGCTGGTCCCAGGCGTCAGCGCGGACCCGTAGATTGAGGCCGGCAGCAGAACAGCACCGGCGCTTTCGACAAGCGATCGACAGAACACCTCGACTCCGTCTTCCCCCTTGTAGCGGGGATACATGACGACACCGCCGTCCGGCTCATAGGTCTCGAACAGGTCGGGGAATTCGGCAAGGAAGCTTGCCACCTTCGAATAGCCTGCTTCGGCTACCGATCGCGTTCGCGCAAGGATCGCGTCTCGGTGCTGGAGCGCGACCAAGGCGAGGCGCTCGCTCGGCGCGCTGTTGCAGATCGACAGATAATGCTTGAGCCGCACCATCCGTTCGAGGAGCTCGCGGTCGCGGCAGGCGATCCAGCCGATGCGCAAACCGGGAAGCCCATAGGCCTTGCTCATGACGTTGAGCGATACGCCACGCTCGTAGACGTCGACAGCCTGCGGGAGCCGTTTCGTCGGGTCGCGCTCGATCAGCCGATAGACTTCATCTGAAAAGAGCCAAATTCCGTGCCGACGACACAGCGCAACCAAGGCGTCGAAGCGATCGCGCTCGAGTATCTTGCCGGTCGGGTTATGCGGGAAGTTCATGTAGAGCACTCGCGTGTTCGGCCGGATCGCTCGGGCGACGCAATCGATGTCGAGCGTCCAGCCCTGCTCGGGTTCGAGCGCCACGCCGGTCGTTTCGCAAAGCGAGAGCGGGATGGTCTCGGCAGACTGGTAATTGGGCGTGACAACGATGGCATGGGCGTCGGCATCGAGCAACGTCCGATAAAGGCAATAGACGCCTTCTTCGGCGCCTGCGAAGCACAATACATCGGCAGCCTCGGCGCTATCGTAAGTTGCGGCGATTGCCGCACGAAGATCGAGCGCGCCATAGGGTTCGGTGTAGGACAACCGCTGGTCGAGAAAGGCATTGAGTGCGGCATCACCGCCGAGCGCAAGCAGGTCCCGGATGGACAGCGTTTCCGCATCCGACGCCGTCATGTGGTAGCGCGCGGAAAATTCCCACCGGCCCAGATATGTCTCAAGCTTGAACTCGGGCAGCGCGGTAGGCCCTTCAAAGTTGCTGCTGGTCACGCGGCAGTCCTTATCGAGCGGCCTTCGGCAAGCCGGTTGTAGATGGTAGCGCGCGAGCAGCCGAACAGGCGGGCGAGATGGTTCGCTGCGCCTCGCATCGCCAGATAACCATGATCGTCGAGCTCGGCCAGCAACACGGCCTGTTCGTGTGGCTTGAGGCCAGCGACCGAAGCACCGCATGCCGCCGCGAACTCGGCGGCCTTCGCATTGACCGCTTCACGCCAGTCGCTGGGAAACAGCTGCCGGGCATCCTGCCCATCATCGGGGATACGCAAGAAACCAGAAAGCAGATCTCGCGCCGCCTCGAATGCGGAGACGTCGATATTGATGCAGAGAAGACCGATTGCCTTGTGGCGCGGACCGCGGATCACGACCGAGATCGAGCGCGAGGCGCGACCATCCCAATTGGTCTTGGCGTAAGGGCCGATCAGGTCCGAGGTGAAGGGGTGAAGATCGTCGGTGTCGCTAAGTGACGGGTCGCCAACCGACCGCCGTGAAAAGCTCCCCGCAATATGAGCGATGGTGTCGGAGCGAAGGTCATGAACGACTGCTTCCGCCTGCGGATGCAGCAGCGTGGCGACCGCATCGGCGATAGCGTGATAAGGGATTAGCAAGGACATGCAGACCGTACTAGACGAAAATGGACGATTTGTCTACCTTAGACGTATTGTTTATCATTAGGTAAGAGGTTGTCGTCAGAATGTATGTGCCAAAGCAGTTTCAGGAAACGCGCGAAGACGTGTTGCTGAGGGCAATTGCGGACATCAAGCTCGCCGCGCTGGTTGTCAGCAATGAGAATATCGAAGCCGCGCACGTGCCAATGGTGGCGACGCAGAATGCAAATGGCGACCTCGTTCTGCAGTCGCATGTCGCCCGCCCCAACCCGATCTGGCGAATGGCTGGAGAGGGCTGCCAAGCGCTCGCGATCTTTCAGGGGCCTCAGGCTTATATCCATCCAGGGTGGTTCCCGGCGAAGCGCGAGCATGGCAAGGCGGTGCCGACTTGGAACTACATCGCAGTCCATGTTCATGGCCGATTGTCATCGACCGATGATCCAGATTGGCTCCGAAGACATCTCGACCATTTGACCGAGCAAAACGAAGTCGGTCGGCCCGCACCCTGGGCCGTGTCCGACGCCCCACCCAGCTTCATCGAAACCCTCCTCGGCGCGATTGTGGGGCTTGAGCTCCTGCCTGAGCGGATCGAGGGCGCGTGGAAAATGCTGCAGCATCACCCCGACGCCAACCGGCTCGGCGTGATCGACGGGTTATCGCACTCGAATTCCTCGCAAGACAGGATCGTTGCAGAAGTCATGAGCGGACTCGAGAGGAGCCGCCAGCGATGAGCGCTGACATTGTGGACTTCGGCTCAGTCCCTCATGCGGCTCGAAAAACCGTTATTGATTGAGCCTGATGCAGCCGCATGAATGGGCCAGCAGCTGCCGCGAGTAAATGCTGGAGTTTTTGGCCGTAATGCGACGTTCGGCGTTTTCAGACCAAGGACGGGTTGTTGCGAAATGTGACATTCAAGCGAAGAGCGAAACATAGCTCGTCGGACGCTGCAGAGAGCGTGCTAATCGATTGAATTGGTTTATGAAATGTATCGAAGCTGAGGCTATACGCTTTCAAGACGCTCCAGCGTGGCGTTGAGCCAAAATATTATCGCATCGGCGGGCTTAATCTCTTCATAAAGACTGGCTCTGTGGGAGGGTGCAAACATAACATGCCCCTCGATCATGGGGATAAGCGTACCGATGATGAGTCGGACGGCAGCATCGTCCAGGGCTGGCCAACCATCGCGGAGGTGGCCTTCCAACCAGTCCCGCTCGCGAGCAAAGAGCCAATCCAGAGCAGACTGTATTTCAGCATTGGTATTCCCCATCGCCCAGACTTCCGGAAACAGACGTGACGTCCGAACACTCTCCAAGTCGTCTACGATGTACCGCACAAGGTCGAAAAATGCCTGTTTCGGATCGTCTGCATTCCTGAGGTCTAACGCGGTAAACTCTTCGAAATACCAATCGAACAGTCGCTTAATGCACTTTTCGACAAGTTGTTCGCGCGTTCCAAAATGGCTGACTGTGCCGAGAGCGACATCCGCTTCTTCAGCAATCGCTCGCATCGTCATGCGTGCATGTCCAACACTGACCAACAATCGTTCGACCGCGTCCAATATGCGCGGCAATCCTTGCTGCTCGACCACTAAGTGCTTGGGGATTGAGATCGCAGCGTCGCTATTGGGCATTCAGTCATCATACGCTTCGCTTCACATATTGACAAGCAATGCCGTACAATCGTACGACGCGCCGTACAAATGTACGACGAGTCGAGTGACCGGGAGGTGTGGTGTGGATTTGGATCGGCGTCAGGCGATCTCAACTGGGATTTTTGCAACGCTTGCCGGTTCGACTGCAACCTATGCGGCAAGGAACGGTGGGGCGTCCAGAAAGGTTGATGTGGCGATTGTCGGTGCCGGCTTTGCCGGACTCACAGCGGCGACCACCCTCACGCGTGCCGGACAGGATGTTGCTGTGGTGGAACAATTAGGCCGGGTGGGCGGACGCACCAAGGCGGCCATTCTGGCTGGTCACCCCGTCGATATTGGTGGTCAATGGGTTGGGCCGACGCAGACCGCCTTGCTCGAACTCGGGCGGCGCTACGGCGTGCCTACCGAACTGCAATATGCGAGCGGAAACAACCTGTTTGTGCACGCTGGTAACCTGAGGAAATTTGAAGGCGATGTGCCGCCACTCGCAGATGCGGAAATGGCGCAACTGGCAGCTGCAATGGAAAAAATCGAAACGCAGGCCGCCAGTCTGAACCCATATGCGCCTTGGGCGTCGGTTAATGGTGAGCAACTGGACGCCGTGTCTTCGCGCCAATGGTTTGAGGCGAATGTTCCATCACCCGCCGCTCGTGCGACACTCGAATTGTTTTGGCGTGTGGTCTATTCGGTTGAGGCAAGTGAAATCAGCCACCTCTATGCGCTGGAATATGTCAGAGCCAGTGGCGGCCTCGCGCAGTTGACGGGAACGCGAGGAGGCGCACAAGATGCGACATTCAAAGGAGGCCTGCACCTCATTGCACGCAAAATGGCGGCGGAACTCGGCGACCGGTTGACCTCCAACGTTAAAGTCATTCGGATCATACAGAGCGATAATGACATTCGCGTAATCCATCGAGGCGGAGAGATAACGGCACGTCGGCTCGTGCTTGCGATTCCGCCCTCGGCCTTGGCTCGCATCGATATAAGCCCCCCACTCCCCGCCAATGCCCGTTATATCGCAGATCGCATGCCCCTGGGATCGGTCGTCAAATTTCTTGTGGCATACAAATCGCCATTCTGGCGTGAGCGCGGTTTGAGCGGCCAGATCATTGATACGGATAGCCCTGTTAAAGTCATCTTCGACAAAAGCATGGATGACGGGCTTGGCGCATTGGTCGGTTTTTTTAACGGCTCAGATGCCGGTCGAGCATCGATTCTGTCGCAGAGTGAACGTCGCAATTTGGTTATCGAGCAAGCCAAAAAATACTTCGGACCAGAGGCGGCTAACCCAATCGACTATATAGATAATGACTGGCTGGCCGAGGATGGAATTGGTGGTGGCTACACTTCGATTCCTGGCCCCGGCGTGTTCAGCCGCGCTGGCGGCGCGCTGCGCCAACCCTTTGGCCGCATCCATTTTGCCGGAACTGAAACCAGTGATGTTTGGCCGGGCTATGTCGAAGGCGCAGTGCGCTCAGGACAGCGGGTCGCCGCCGAAATCGTCCGTAGCAAGCGATAAAAATCCAAGGGAGGATCATAAATGAAGCTCAAGCTGCAATTCTCGTTAGCTACTGTTGTATCCGCATTTCTTGTGATGCCTGCCTTCGCTGAAACTACGTCACAGCGAGAGGAGCAGACAGACAGCGTCACCCCAATGGACGAAATCATCGTGACAGCCAACCGCCGGTCGGAGCGTGCGCAAGATGTTCCGGTGTCGATAACGGCTTTGGCGGTCGATGATCTTCGAGAAATGGGCATCCAGTCAAGCACGCAACTGCAAAGTCAGGTACCAAATCTTGTTTTCAATCAATCATATGCAGCGTCAAACCCGCAGATCTTCATCCGCGGTGTCGGAGTTAATGATTTCAATTCCAACGCTTCTACTGCTGTCGGCATTTATGTCGATGAAGTCTACCTCTCCAGTCCCTCTGCATTACAATTCCAGCTCTATGATCTTGAACGTGTTGAGGTATTGCGCGGCCCGCAGGGAACGCTTTACGGTCGAAACACTACCGGCGGTGCGATAAATTTCCTGACCGCTCGCCCCACGCGCGAATTTAGCGGTTTTGTGAGCGCACGTTACGGTCGCTTTGACGAATTCTCGTTCGAAGGCGCTATCTCCGGGTTAATTGCCGACGATGCCGTGATGGCGCGATTATCGGGCATCTACAATCGCCGCGATGGCACCGTGCGCAATCGCCTGACCGGCAAGCGGGTCAATAATCGCGACAATTGGGGACTACGCGGGCAACTTCTTGTCGAGCCTTCAGATGGTTACTCGCTGCTGCTCAACGTCCATGCAGGTCGTAACACCAGCCAAGCCACCCAGTATCAGGACCGGGGCATATTCCAGCCAGTGGCGCCCGGTGTTTCTCCCATCCTTGCGGCTATTGCGAGCGGTACGACGCCAAACAGGTGTGCACTTGCGGATATCAGAACATTTAATTGTGTCGATGGCATTGGCTATCGGGACAACGACAGCGGCAATCCCTATTCGGGCGAGTATAATCGAGTTGGCAACGAAACCCTCGAGACCTACGGTCTTTCCGGAACCATCAACCTAGATCTGGGCGGACCCAGACTAACTGCGATCACCGCTTATGAAGATGTGAAACTCGATCGAGACGACAATACAGATGGCAATCCGGCAAGACTGCTTGAAATCCGTTGGCGCAACCAAAGCTGGCAATTCAGTCAGGAACTGAGGCTTGCATCGGAGGGCGGCCAACAATTCAACTGGATCGTCGGCGGCTATTATTTCACCGAACGCACGCGATCGCAAAACGACTACGACACCTTTCGGGATCTGCGCCCGACGCTCGAAACCGCTCTGGGCGCACCAGGCGGCTTTGTCCCCGGCTTCGCCTTTTTCGCCGAGCAGCGTTATCGCCAACAGGTGGATGCGCTCGCCGCATTTGCCCAAGTGGACTATGCGCTCGCGGACAAGCTCAAATTGACGCTGGGTTTGCGTTACACGAACGAGAAACGCCGCTTTACTCAAACTGTAGACTTTGTGGAGCCTGGCTTTACCATCAGCGTTGTCGATTATCCCGGACGTGCAACGATTGCAGGCGACAATGGACGGCGAAAGGTAAATCGCGTCACAGGTTCGGTAACAATGGATTACCGTTTCGCCGACGATGTCTTGGGCTATGCGACCGTTGCGCGCGGGTTCAAGAGCGGCGGCTTCAACGGTGGTGTCGTTTTCCGAGACGCCGCCGTGCTCTCCTTCCGGCCCGAAACGCTGACCAGTTATGAGGTGGGCTTGAAGTCAACTTGGCTGGACCGCAAGCTACGCACCAATCTGTCAGCTTTCTATTATGACTATAAAAACCTGCAGGTGTTCACTCTGGTCAATACCGGCGGTGTGCCGACGCAGATCATCGATAATGCGCCCAAGGCACGCGTTTATGGCATTGAAGGCGACGTTGCCGTGGTTCCGGTCCCCGATCTGACGTTTACAGTCGGTGTTGGCATCCTGAATTCACGCTTGGTGCGGTATCAGGCATTTACCGGCTTTGATCCGGGCGGAAATGCGACCTTCGCCAATCGCGCAGGCAATCGGTTGGTCGGCGCGCCAGAGCTGACGCTCAACGGTTCGATCAGCTATAGCTTGCAACTCGGCGACGGCCTGACGCTGACGCCATCTATGGATGCGCGCTACCAAGGCTCAGCCTTTTTTGACACGGCCAATAATCCGCGCCTGGCGCAGCAGAACTATTCCGTCATAAACGCGCGCATCACCATTGGATCAGAAGTGAGTGGTTGGAAAATTGCAGCGTTCGGTCGCAACATCACTAACACCAGATATCTGACCGCGATTTTTGATCTTGCGGATTTCGGCTTTGATCAGCTCACATATGGTGATCGACCGACCTTCGGAATCGAAGCTAGTATTAAGTTTTAGGGGGCAATATGACTACTTTGGAGGCTACCCAGGTGCTGGTCTTTTCCGGCGCACTTGCCATTCTTGTTTCGTCATTGCTGGGCTTTGCAATGCTCATTCCATTGCAGCCCTGGGGGCGAAAACTGACGAAGGATATGAATTTCAAGCAAATAGGTTCTGCGCATCTCGACTGGATCATGTTGGGGCTGATGCAGGCCCTGGCCGGAGGTCTGATCTTCCTGTTCGACCTGTCGCCTGCGATATGGGTTGTGTGGGCAATGGTTGCAGGCGGTTGGCTTAACCCCTTGCCATATGTGTTTCGTGCCTTTGGCGTAAACGCATTCGTCTTTGACGGCGGCCTGGTCCAACGCGCGGCATCTGCGCTTGGCGGGCTTTCGAGCACGTTGATCGTGGTTTCCTGGATCGTCCTTATCAGCACAGCGTGGTCGAAATGGCCTTGAAAGCCGCCGCGATCCAAATGGAAGCCCGGCTTGCCGATTTGCCTTACAACATAGGCCAAGCCGGCGATGAGGCAGAACGAGCGCTGCGGGATGGTGCACGGATGGTGGCGCTGCCTGAATTTTTCACCACTTCGATCGTCTATGACGAACGGCTTTACGAATGCTCGCTGCCCCCTGACAATCCGGCGCTGGATATGATGAAGGCGCTTGCGGCGCGATATGAGGCGATGATCGGCGGCTCCTATCTGGAGCTCCGCGACGGCGATGTGTTCAACACCTATGTTCTTGTTGATCGTGATGGCAGGATTTATCGGCACGACAAGGACCAGCCGACGATGGTTGAAAATGCCTTTTACGTCGGCGGCAATGACGTAGGTTTGGCGGAAACCGAGTTTGGCAACGTTGGCATGGCCGTCTGCTGGGAAACAATCCGCACACGCACATTGCACAGGCTGGCGGGCAAAACCGATTTGCTGATGACCGGTAGCCATTGGTGGAGCGAACCAGGCTGGCGTCTTGGCCGCCCTATCTGGGAATGGCTGCATAATTATAACAGCGGCCTGATGCAGCGCACACCAGGGCTGTTTGCACGTCTGGTTGGTGCGCCCAATTTGCACGCAGCGCATTGCGGGAATGTTGAAGGCCAAATTCAGCTGACATCCCGAAAACGTGTCGCTACGCGCACCCGGCTCATGGGCGAAACACAGATCACCGATGCGAGCGGGCGAATATTGGCACGACGTGGGGCGGATGAAGGTGCGGGATTCATCGCCACCGAAATCGAGCCCGGTCGAGCACCTTTTGCATTGCCGCCCAACCGCTTCTGGATCGACCGTCTGCCTTTCCTCTTTCGAATGTTCTGGGCTCACCAGAACGCCGTCGGGCGCAAAGCCTACGCACGGGCCAAAGCGGATGATCGCATCAAGCCTTATGACTGGACAAGGAACCATCCGTTATGACTCCTGCCTATTGGTCCATCGTCATTGCCTTTGGCATGATCCTCATCCCGCGCGGTTTTGCCATTGTCGGCCAGTACCGCCTTCCCGGGGGCTTCAACTATGGCGCCTCCCGCGATCAGCAAGCCGATCTCTCTGGCATTGCCCGGCGCGGGCAAGCGGCGCATCTGAACGGCATCGAAGGCTTTGCCCCATTTGCCGTGGCAGTATGGATGGCGCTCGAACTCGGGGCCAATGCGCAAATAATTGATCAATTGGCATTGGCCTATGGAGCGAGCCGCATCCTGTTCGTTATCGCCTATCTGGCTGATCTAAATCCATGGCGGACGTTGATCTGGCTAGCGGGTATCGGCTGCAACATCGCACTGTTTGTGGTCGCGGTGAAGGCGGGTTTATGATTGATACTCTACAGAAACATCGGTTGATTGTCCTTCCAAGTGCGATCGCTTCGTTCGCCATCATCGCCGTTGGCTTGCTCACTTACGATACGCCGCGTCTGGAATGGCAGCATGCGGCGCGCTGGACGGCGGATTGGTCGGCCATCCTGTTTCTTAGTATCTTTGTGCCCCAGTTACGCCAAATCCTGCCGCGGATCGATCGCCGCCAGCGCGTGCTGGGTTTCGCAACAGCGCACCTCGTCCACGCTGGTGCCTTCATTGTTTATCATCTGCATTCTAACGCGCCCAACCTGACAACGGTGATCCTCGGTGGCCTTGGTTATGCTATGATGGGCGCCCTCGTGCTCATCCCGCCGCCAAGCGCACCCCGTATGCACCGGATCGGTATCTGGTATATCTGGTTCATCTTCCTTGCGACCTTTGCAAGCGGGTTCGAGAACACCGAGCGGCAGATTGGGGCCATAGTTGGCGTCGCGGCGTTCCTTGCAGCGGCAGTTCTGCGCCTTTTTTATTTGCCGGGAAGCGCGCGCAAGTAACTTCATGAATTAGGCGGCAATGCGAACTTTTGATCGGTCGAACTTTACGCGACGACATGGGCGCGATGTTGCCTGTCCATTACCAAGCCATAATGACCGAGGCTTTTCCGATCTGGTACCAAAACTGGGCCAGTTCGATAGGCCGGATGCAGTGAATGCACCTCTTCGCGCTTGCAATGTGGAGGTTATGGCTGACCAGTTTCCTAATGCTCCGCCGGTAGCGCAAGATCGTGGACACTCGCCGTTCATTCGCTTGCCGCATCAATATCTGTACGGTTAAATCGCTTCATGCCGAGTTATCAGGACATTTACCCTTCCGAGGCTTTGCTACGCAGTTTCGATGTCGTTCGGCCACGCGCGGGGGATTTGCTGAACCTTGAATATTTCGAGGCCGAGCCTGCCGACATGCCGACCTTGGTGTTCGACCAGCATCATATCTTGTTGAACCTCAATCCCCAACCGCATGATGTCGAGAATTGGCGTGACGGCGCGCATCGAAAATTCACTTTTCGCCAGAATGAGGTGGTGATTACCCCTGCAGGTATGGAAAGCGGCTGGCGCTGGCATGCCCGCAGCAAGGTAATTGTCGTCACCATCTTGCCCGACCGACTGGCGCGCTTTGCCGAGAGCGAACTGGCGATCATCCTGACGGAAAAGCAGCTACGCGACGTGCCGCAGGTCGAGGACGCAGATCTGGTGCAGGCGGCCGAAATGGTGCTGACAGGTTTGCGTGCAGGTGGCGCGGGGTCAAACGTGATGTTCGATGCGCTCGCCCGCGTCTTCCTTGTCAAGTTGATCGAGCGTTATGGCGAGGAACGTACAGAGGCGCTCGCCTTCACTGCCAGCTTTACCGCGCAGCATTACAAACGCGTGCTCGATCATGTCGCACGCCATTTCGGATCGCAGCTCACGATTGAAGACATGGCACGCGAAGCAGGGCTGTCGACCGCCCATTTTTCGCGGCTGTTCCGGCAAGTCATCGGTGAGACGCCCTATCAATATCTGATGGACTATCGGGTCGAACAGGCGAAGAAGATGCTGGGCGAAGCTGGACGCCCGCTGATTGACATCGCGCTTGCCTGCGGCTTTTCCGATCAGCCGCATTTTACTCGGGTCTTCAAACGGCTGACGGGCAAGACGCCCAAGGAATGGCGGGCCATTTCATAAAAGCAGGAATCTTCAAAACTTGCGCAGGCATGTTCAATCTTGCGCGGCGTTCGTGCGGCATCAGGCGCGTGTCATCCCTCTGACACCAACCGGACAATGTAAAGGAACTGAATCGTGAAAAGCCTTCTTCTCGCTGCGACTGCTGCTCTGTCTGCAATCGCCGTCCCACCTGCCGAAGCCGCAAGCTCAAAGCGGGTTGTTTTTGAAAACAATGGCAGCCGTCTGGTCGGCGACCTATATCTGCCCGATGGCTATAAGGCTGGCGACAAATTGCCCGCCATCGTTGTTTCCGGTGCCTGGACGACGGTCAAGGAACAGATGGCCGGGCGGTACGCGGCCGAAATGGCCGATCGTGGTTTTGCTGCACTCGCCTTTGACTTTACTGGCTGGGGCCAGTCGGAGGGACCGGTTCGTCAGTTGGAAAGTCCGGCGATCAAAACTGCCGACATCATCGCTGCGGCCCAATATTTGACGACCCGGCCCGAGATAGACCCGAACCGCATCGGTGCACTCGGAATCTGCGCCAGTGCGGGTTATGCCGTGGGCGCTGCCGATCAATCGCCCTATATTAAGTCGGTCGCACTCGTCGCCCCGTGGCTACACGATCGCGCGATCGTAGATACTGTCTATGGGGGTCAAGCGGGTGTTGCAAAGCTGATCGCGGTCGGACGCGAGGCTGCCGCTTCGGCTGCACCCCGGACCATCATGGCAGCCAGCACGAGCGACAGCAATGCGCTGATGTTCCAGGCGCCATATTATACGGAGCGTGATCGCGGGCTGATCCCCGAATATGTCAACCAGTTCAACTTGGCCTCTTGGGAGCCATGGTTGACCTATGATGCCTTGGCACTCGCTCCGCGTTTCTCAAAGCCCTTCGCGATGGTGCATTCGGAAGCGGCGGCAATCCCCGAAGGAGCCAAACGGTTCTACGCGGCGTTGACCAGCACGAAGTCGCAGCTGTGGCTGGACAATATTGGTCAGTTCGATTTCTACGACCGCGATGCGCCGGTGACTGCCGCAAGCGATTTTGTCGCCGCGCACTTTGCCAAGTCGCTTAAGAAGGAGGGTTGAGCCGTGCGCAGCATAGCAATTGCCGCTGTGACCACTATGGGGTTGGGAATAGCAAATCCGGCGATCGCTGAGACCTACCCAGCCGAGGAAGCCGCAATCAAGACCGTTATTGAGGGCGTGGCCCTGCTTGCCGATCGAGGTGAGTTTGATGCGCTTGAAAGACTGTATGCACCGGAAGTTCGGATTGACTATACTTCGCTTGCGGGCGGCGAACCTCAGGTCAAAAGCAATGTCGCGCTGATGACCGAATGGGCTTCGATGCTTCCGGGATTCGACCGCACCCGTCATGCGATCAGTAACATTCGCGTAACTGTCAACGGCGTCAAGGCAACCGCTACCGCAGATGTCGTAGCCGATCATTGGGTCAAAGGTTTGTTCTGGCAGGTATCCGGCCGCTACGATTATGGGCTCGTCAAGGACGGGCGCGACTGGAAGATCAGCTTTCACAAGCTGACCGTCACCGGAGAACAGGGCACACGCGATGTCTTTGGTCCAGCAGGCGAGGCAGCCAAGGCTGACCCCGCGCCCTATATCCAGCGCCAGCAGACGCGGGCGGCAGTAATGGACTTCCTCATTGGTCTGGAGACAAAAGACATGACGAAAGTCAATTCAGTTTGGGCCGATGATGCGGTGCAGGACATGCCCTTTTCACCTGAAGGCCATCCCAAGCGTGTCGTCGGCAAGGCCGCCTTGGTCGAGCTCTACAAGAACTGGCCCACCATCAGCGGCAAGGCGGAGTTTACCGATGGGATTGTCTTTCATCCGACGCTTGATCCGCAAACGGTGTTTGTCGAATATCGCGGCATCGTCGATGTGATCCCGACCGGGCGAACCTATCGGCAAACCTATGGCGGTCTGTTCCATGTCGACAAGGGAAAGATCACGCTGTTCCGCGAATATTACGATCCGGCTCCCTTCGCATGGGCGTTCGGATTGAAATAACGATGCAGGGCCGGCGAACGGCATCATACCGGCTCCCTCTTGCGTGCGTATTTGGGGGCCGGAATGGCCAAGGATGTCCTCAATGTTGCTTAACTTGTCGGCCAGCATTCTTGGACAATCCTGCCGCAATGCACACACGGAAACTCCAGGTCCATGCTCAACTGCTCGCAAAAACATCTCCGCGTGCGTAGTGGCCTGAGATATCGAGATCAAAACGCGCGCGGACTATTTCGGCTGTATCAACCTCGGCGACCACTAACCCCTCGTCGCCGTAGAGCGGTCCGGCGAGCACGTCGCCAAACGGAGATATGATGCAGCTGCCGCCGCGGATCATCGGTGCTTCTTCCGCACGATCTCGCAAGGTGATGGGTTGCCCTAATGTTTCGGTCGCCGCAGGTTGAAATTGACAGGCGGTGATCACAAAACTGCGCATTTCATAAGCGATGTGTCGCATTGAGATATGCCAGATTTCACGCTCATCAACCGTCGGCGCACACCAGATTGTTACGCCCTTGGCATGAAACGCCTGGCGCAGCTGAGGCATGTAGTTTTCCCAGCAGATCGCGGCACCGGCCTGACCTGCACGCGTCGGCAAAACAGGCAGCGTTTTGCCGTCACCCTGACCCCAGATCAGGCGTTCGGCGGCTGTGGGCATCAGTTTGCGGTGATATCCGATCAGTTGACCTTCGTCGCTGATCATCAGAGCGACGCAATAGAGGGTGCCTCCGGCGCGCTCGATCGCGCCGGTTACGATTGCCGTCGCGGTTCGCTTGGCCAGGCCGCACACAGCCGCAGCCTCCGGGCCCTCAAGCGTAATCGCCTGTTCCCAATATGTGAGATAAGTGTCGCGGCCTTCCGGCATACGATAGCCGATCCGGGTCCCGAAATCCGCACCCTTAGGATAACCACCCAATAGCGCCTCCGGCAGCACGAGCAAGTCAAGACGGGCGTCGGCGATCTCAGCCTCATACGCTAATATGCGCTCAAGCGTCGCGGCTGTCCCGGCGGGCGACGAACCTATTTGCAGCGCGCCCAAACGTGCCTTTTTGCCGTTCACAGTCTCAGCTCTGCCATAACGCTTTTCCATGGCTGCCTGTGGCCGTGCAGAGTGTCCGGATCGGTTGCCAGCGTATGCGCCAAGGCCGAGGTTAGGAGGTGAAAGGGCAGAATGGAGAGAAACGGACGCAGCAGCGGATGCGGCGGTTGGGAGAATATCAAGTCTGCACCGTCAGTACCACATGTCGCAACCGTTGAAAGATCAAGCCGTTTCAGCACATCGATCAGCAGCCGAGACCGACCGCCATCCTCACGTTCTGGCAGCATCACAATCGCACTCATCCCCGGATGATAGCTGGCAGGGGTTCCGTGGATAGCAAACTCAGGCGACATGGCCTCGGTCCACAGCCATGCCCCCTCCTTGATTTTCAATGCTGCTTCCTGCGCAGTCGCAAGGTCCGGCCCAAAGCCGCTGATCAGAATAGGCGACGTATTGGAGAATGCCCTGACCAGCTCGAGCTGCGGCTTCATCGCAAGCGAGGCAGCAACCGCGCCCGACAGCTTTGGAAGCGCCGCCGCAAAAGCCTCTGCTTCGTCGGGGAAGGTTGCCGCAACGATACGCGCCAGCGCCGCTAGCGAGGCCAAATAGGAGACGCTGAAAGTTCCTGCGGTTTCGTTCGCGCAGGTGCGGATGGTATGATCCGCAGACTGTTCCGGCGCCGCATCGCCGACGATGGAGATTGTGCGGCACCCGGCCGCCCTTGCCCGATCAAGCGAGGCCAGTGGATAAATCTTCTTTCCTCGGTGGCTGATGACAACAACTTGGTCTTGGGCATGGATCGGAAAAACACCGGTTCCCAGATCATGTGCATCAATGCCAAGCGCCCGCACCCGCCCACCGGTCAATTGCACTACCCAGTCCGCCGCGACCCGTGCGGCATGGAGCGAAGTGCCGATTCCTGTGAAAAGGATCGGCCGCTCTGGTTCAAGTGACGGAATATCGGTTCTGGCAATGACCTCTGCGACAACATCGGGCATCGAAGCAAGTTGCTCGTCATAGGCAAAGGTCTTCATGGGTAACACTCTGCTCAGGCCGCTTGAATTTCCTCATTCGCTTCGAGAGTAAAGCCCTCGTCGAGCCAGCCAGTTACGCCGCCTGCCATGATCTTTACTGGTCGGCCCAGCTTGGCGAGGCGGAGAGCGCCGCGTGCGGCGCCATTGCAATGGGGGCCGGCGCAATAAGTGATGAACAGCGTGTCGGCAGGCCACTCACTCATCTTGGACGCGATGATCTTGCCGTGCGGCAGATTGATCGCGCCTGCGATATGTCCCTTGGCATACAGCGCGGGACTGCGAACGTCGAGCAACACGAAATCGGGCTCGGTCGTCATCCCTTCATGGACATCCCAGCAATCGGTTTCGAAAGTGAATTCGGCGGCAAAATGGGCTTCGGCCTCGGCTGAAGATGCTGCGGGTATCGCGGCAACGGAAGTGGGCATGATGGCGGTCTCCTTTGAATTGGCACTTGCCGGATATGGGATTGAACGGGACATCACAATTGGCGTATATGACACATATGGATAAAATTACGCCAAACCTGTCTGGTCCGCTGGTCGTCGCACTTGTCTACGATGGTCTCTGCACGTTCGAGTTTTCCATCGCCGCCGAAATTTTTGGTCTGGCCCGACCTGAAATGGGCGAAAGTTGGTATCGCTTCGCCAGCGCCGCGATCGACCCCGGGCCCATGCGTGCACAGGGGAGGCTTCGCGTCGAAACCGACGGCGGAACCGACCTGATTGAACAAGCGGACCTTATCATCGTGCCGGGCTGGAAAAGCGCAGCGACCCCGGTACCCGATACCTTAACCGATATACTGCGGGCCGCCCACGCACGAGGCGCGAGGCTCGCTTCGATCTGTTCTGGTGCATTCGTTCTTGCGGCGACCGGCCTGCTTGATGGAAAACGGATAGCCACGCACTGGCGGTATGCAGAAACGCTGGCGTTGATGCACCCGGCGTGCGAGGTCGATTCACAAGTGTTATATGTGGAAGAGGCCCGAATCCTGACTTCAGCGGGCAGTGCCGCGGGCATCGACCTGATGTTGCATATCATACGCACCGATTTCGGCACGGAAGCCGCCAACAGTGTCGCCCGCCGCCTTGTCATGCCGCCTCACCGGAATGGTGGGCAAGCACAGTTCATCGAGCGTCCTGTGCCCGCGACGCACCAAGGACGGCTTTCGGATCTTCTGGAACGTGTGCGCGCTGAACCCTCAGCGGATTGGAGTGTCAACCGCCTCGCGGCAGAGGCGGCGATGAGTCCGCGTACCCTGCTCCGCCGTTTCGCAGAAACGACCGGCCTGGCACCCGGCGAATGGGTGACGTCGGTGCGTGTAGAAGAAGCAAAGCGGCTATTGGAAACGACAAGGTTGCCCGTTGAACATGTGGCCGAGAAAGCGGGCTTCGGGACAATTGCAACGCTGCGCCATCATTTTCACAACCAGCTTGGCCTTGCTCCACGAGAATATCGCGAACGGTTTGCGAGCCGTGCCAGACATGGGCTGTTGCTGTTAGCCTAAGCGACATAATCCAGACAGTCGGCTCCTTACGAAAAGCTGCCGCAGGTGGTCGAACCCTGCGGCTTCCGAGTATGATTGCGAATGGCGGATTTGTCCCAAAGCTTGGCGGAACTCCCAACTCAATTGAAGCGTTAACGATTGGCGAGTTACAGGGGGCGGCTTCGAGCCGACGAACGGCGGCTATGTCGGCGAAAGCTGACAAAACGCATGTCGCGTTTGGGGCGATTTTAGGTTGCGCGCCAATGTCGGCAATGTCTCGTTACCCGACGTGTCGAGCGATTTGATCGAGCAACGATTCAATATCTTTATGGCTTCGTCGGAGTAACGCTGATCGCTCTTTCGGCGTCATCCCATCGTCGGCTTTCCAAAGTAGCGCAGTCACGCTGGCATCTTCCAGGGTACCCCCGATCTGGGTGAACAAATCTCGAATGTCTGAACCATTGGCCATGAGCTCGATATGCTCGAAAAGACAAGGAAGTCCACATTGAGCTTTGATTGATCAGTGCGACATTCCATTCGACTTCTTGATTAAACGAAGCATTGCAGTTCGAGTGAATCGCGAGATTTAGCTCGCGCTGCTCGACTGGCGGACATGAAGCCGCCGGAACTTCGGTCCAAATGGCGCGAGGTCTACCGCGCGGCAGCGCCCGACATAGGCCCCGATCTATTGAGGCGAGGGATCGCCTACAGGCTGCAGGAGCGGGGGCAGGGCAGTCTGACAAGTTCGGCCAACCGCGAAATTGACAGGCTGATAAAGCAATTAGCGAAGGGAGACGGCATGCTCAATAGCGCGCCGTCTTCTTTGAAAGCTGGTACACGGCTTGTGCGAACCTGGCGCGGCAAGATGCATCAAGTGCTGGTTCTTGATGACGGCTTCGAATTCGATGGCAGGCGGTTTGGATCACTAAGTCAGATAGCCAGTGAAATCACGGGCGCTCATTGGTCGGGTCCGCGCTTCTTCGGACTCTTGGCCAATGCACGCAAGAGTGAGGCTCCAAAGTGAGCGGGCCAACTCGTAAGCTGGAGATGGATTTCAATCACTCGGTTCAAACCGGGCGAAGACCCCTCAACGATATGCAGGTTTCCTGCAGGTGAAGTCGACCAGATCGTGATCAATACCTTTGCAGCGCATCTTAAAAGGCCCTCTCAGACCGATGACTCTACGCGCAAAGTCGAATGGCAAGCTCAGTGCGAAGCGAATGCTTCTCTAGCTCACAATTTGAAACATATCTCCAAAAGCGAATTACGGGCGGTGTTGCTCGACCATGAGTGAGCGTGCACGTTGCCGAGGACCATATCAAAATCATGATCGGTTTCGATCCGCTGACCCAAACAATCACTGTCCCTGCGCAACTGGTCCGTCGCGGTAATGAACTTAGGATGGCATTGCCTCCCGACCACGATTCGACCACCCGACAATTGGCCGAGCCTGCACTCATCCGTCTGCTCGCGCAAAGGTTTGCAGCGCGAGAGCATTTGACCACCGGCAAAGAAATCCCCGCAGTCTCTAACCATAACAAGCGGCACATGCATCGACTCGCACGAATATCTTGGCTTGCGCCCGACATCATCTCCGCGATTCTCGATGGAAAGCAGCCGGTTCAACTGACTGCTCGTCACTTGCTGCGCTGCGCGGACATCCCGATGGAGTGGCAAGCCCAGCGGCAGTTTCTAGGGTTCGGCTAGCCCCGTTCGAAACAAAAGTGGTGCCACGAAAAAGGGCCTCGGAGAAATCCGGGCCCTCTTTGGTAGTTTGGGAGCGATGATTGCGTCTCTGGCTACAAGCGACTACAGCGCCGAGCGGTAACGTCCCGAAGTTACGCGCCAATAAGCGCGCTATCCGCAGTGCGCCAAATCGATAGGGATTCTGGGGACTGCCTGGTGCTGCTGGGGAGGATTGAACTCCCGACCTCGTCATTACCAATGACGCGCTCTACCACTGAGCTACAGC
>JACVCM010000118.1 GCA_016742125.1 Sphingomonadaceae bacterium
CGATACGCCCAATCATCGGAGCCCCCTTGCCGGGATGCGGCGCGATGTGAACACGGGGAGAAGCGCCTGCCCGCGAAGCCATCCCTATATCATCCCGCAATTCACGATGGGCGTGGCCTTCAGCATCGAGACGGGAGACGAACCTGAGCTTTGGCATCTTTCGAGCGACACGATGCTCCCCCCTCCGCTGCGCCGCCCGGGCGCCAGTTTTCACAGCGATTATTTCGAGGCCTGGGAGGATGATATACGCCTGCGATGGGAAGCGGCATGTCTCGACAAGATGCTCAACTGTTCGGATGGTGACCTGGGCGACGGACATATCCTGTCCCGCGGGAAGCATTATCCGCAGCGGCAGGTTTCGCCCCGCCTCGTCGCAATACCCACGAACGCTCAATTTGGCACCGATCATGGTCATGCGACAAGTGGCACGCATTAGAAGACGGGCGCGGACCGGGGCCGGAGGTCCAAAACTGTTCCGAGACCAGGATTATGCGACCGCTGCGCTCATCGCCGGAAAGGGCCGTCCCGCGCCGCGTGTTACGCCTGCGCCTCGTTCGACGCTTAGGCACATCGCCTCGCTCTGCTGCGGACAAAGCAGGCTCTTCGCCCAAAGCGGCGCGCACAGGCAGGCTTCGACAATCTGGTTGAATTCCCGATACTGACCGTTTCCCGACGATCGGGATGATATAATTGGCCAGAAAGCGATATTCGGCTTCGAGGGTCTTCTCGTTGCAGTCCGGAGCCACTTGCAGAATGGGGTGCCCCCGACGGGGTCCCTCCGCCGCGATAGCGGGGAGGCCACCAGACCGTTTCGTTGAAGATGGCAAATGGCCCGCCATCGGGGACATTGCATTCGCGTCGCGTGAAAGATGGTGGCCACCGTCGGGCGTAGCGCTCGGTCACGCGGGTGCGCCTTGGTCGCTACCTATAGAAAAACGCCCGGGCATGCCCGGGCGTTCTCATGTTGCGAACAATGCTGTTAGCCGAACGATACCGATACGCGCGGCTCTGCCCTGCGGCGGCGCATCGAGGCACCCAGCGCGCCGAAACCGACCAGCATCATCATCCAGGTGCCCGGTTCGGGAACGGCGGGGACTTTATCAATCCTGAAAGCATAATTTGTGAACCGAACGCCCAGCGCATTGTCCGAGACATAGGCTGAAGCAGCTGCACCCGGATCCTGCGAGGCAAATCCTGACGTCGGACCGTAGAATTGGCCAAGATATTTGCTCGAATAATTTTCGGCGAGCAAAGAGCCGCCATTGCCCTGGTTTCCGGAGTATCCGATGACCGAGTACCAGGCCATGTTGTTGATATTGGCTACTAGGTTATCGACTGTTGAAATGGCATAATCGGAAGCGGTACCGCCGAACAGCAGCGCAGCTGCTTCTTGGCCGGTGTAGGCCAAGGGTCCGTTCGGGGGCGAGCCAGACCAGCTTGGCCCCTGATCCACCGTCCAGCTGCCCACAAATATCGTCGCTGCATGCGCAGGAAGCGACGCGATGGCGCCCAGCGCCGCCGCAGCCAAAAGAAACGCCTTGTTCATTGCCCTATATCCCCTGTTTCACCCGCCGATCATGACTGCAATCGATTGGCCAATCAAATTAGGAACTTAACTTTGCGCACATATCAATCCCTCCACCAAGAATAATGTCTCGATTTGGCACATGATTCACAACACCAAGCAGAGGTCGCGTGATCAAATATCCCCGTTTTGCGGGCTATTCGCTTGCAACGTCACGCCCCAGGCGCGCGCATCGGCCGAAGCGGGTTAGTTAATATTCAGTCGGTAGCAACAGGCGGGCCGCGTCGTCTGCCATCACTCAGCCTTTCCCGCACGGCCGACACACTCTCGTCGCTCCTGGCGCCGATGTGAGTCCTCGGCTCCTTTGCGCGCCCATAGCAGGGTGACCCACCGCCCCGTCCGACGCCGAAGTTCGGATGCGCTCCGCGCGCGCGCAATCCTTTCAGGATCGAGGTCGTCCCGCTTGCACTCGGGGCCGGCGGCTCGGCAATGCGAGGGCAGGCGCCCCTGCAGGGCGAGTTCGGTCCGAAAGCGCGGCGGACAATGTGAAAAGGCCCGCGGGCGCGGATCGTCCCGCATCATTCTCCAGATTCGCTTATGCAGGCGCGCGATTGGCAAGCTCAACTGCCCCGGTCTCCGCCCCAATAGTGCTCAGCTTGGCCTTCTGAAAATCCAGAATGCTCTGCCTATGGTCGTCGACAGCATTTTGAAAGGCCTCGACGGCGACATCGATCGGGAACCCTATGTGCGCAATGGACGCTATGGTGACGAGAGTGGCCGTGGCCAAGTCGATAATTGACCAGTGCCAGCAGTAGCGCCCGCGACTGGGCATCGACTGACGGCGGCAGAACAACGACCCGGCCTTCTCTCGGTTGACAAACGAGAGCTTGCCGGTCTGCCCCCTCCGGGCCGCGCTCCCAAGGACTCCAAGCTGACCACGAGCAAGACCTCCTGATCGGGATCCCGATCGGGCGTCAGCGAGTGAAGTGTCGCTGCCAGGATGTCCTCCCGATACGCGCGGACGAGGCCAGCCGCTTAGGAAGGAGACCATCCTGACTGCATAATTTCGATGGCGACGGTCGCCTCGATCACGAACGGCACAGTGTAATCGACACGCCTACCCTTGCCTGGATGGAGGCCAGAGGGGATTCCCTCCGCTCTAAGCTTGCGCAATTGCGCTCGAAACGCGCCTCCGGCATCGCCCGCAATGCCGTTCAGTTTCGCCAGCGCTTCGGGCAACTCGGCATAGGTTAGCTGCATAACTGCTCCACAATGGCGGCGCCGGTTCGGGGGACTTAAACCCAGCTCGGCGCCGTGCACGTCCATTATCCAGCGACTCCACGCCCTAGGCGAGACGTCTGGTACAGAGTTGCATCACCTCGACGGGAATCGCCAGCCTAGCAAGATGGTGGGAGCCACAAGCATGGTCAATCGCTGCGCAGCCGGCTGCCGCAATTGCGACGCGATTGGGCGTGCACACAATCGGCATATTCTGCTATCGAGGCGCGAATGCGAGGCGCTCCCATTCGACCGGGGAGGATGCGTCCCGCTGCAGGGCAGGCGATCATGTGGTCTTTCACCCCTGCCTGGAGCGAAACGCGCGGTTCGGTCGCGTCGCATCGCGCAGCGCTGCGCGGACTGCAAGACCGCCCGCGCTCTTTCAGTTCGCCTTAGGCTGAGCGGACTCCCTTTTCTCGCGACCGAATTGGCGGCAGCCTTGATCTCAACGCCACGACTTCATCCCGCAAAGTGCTAGAATGGGACATAAGAGCGATCGAGGAAGGGGCAGCTTCTCTATGTTACGCTTGTTCGTTAAGAGCGAATCCATGATTCGGCCCCAAACTTCTGCCCCGACAGAACCGGTAACGCGGTTCACACTCAGCGCCGATCTTGCGGTCACTTGAGCGGGCGGGATGTCATTTTCCATACCAGATATTTTTAGCCCTCGCGCCCTGCTCGTTCCCGGCTGATCCTGCGATGAAAATGCACCGTCGGCGATCGCCAATTTCAAACGGAGCGACTCAGACCGTCGCATTGGTGCTTGCGCTCATTCTCATGAGCTGGCCGGCCCTCTACAACGGCGCAGCATTCTTTTTTCCGGACACACAAACCTATTTGCGAGGGGCCGGTACCTCGGTCTATGAATTGACCGGTTGGGAGACCGACTGGTCAGATCGGCATAGCCTGGTTCGTGAAGCGGTTGAGAACCCTGAGGATGGCGGCGGCCGCGCTACGGACACCGCCGAAGACGACCCGCAACAGCTGGCGCACCCGGTGCTTCTGGGGCGGTCCGTTTATTACGGGCTTCTCATTTTGCCATTCCTGACTTTGTTCGGAAGTCTTGGCGGCGTGTTCGTACAGGCAGGCTTGGCTGTGCTTGTAATTTGGATCACGCTTCGAGCCCTCGGGCTTGGCCAGGGCGGACATCACGCGATACGTGTGTTGGCGGCCGCAGCGGCACTTGCAGCGTTCACCTCCCTTCCTTTCTTCGTGTCGCTCTTGATGCCCGATGTATTCACCGGATTCGCAGTCGCAATGGCGCTCTCCGCATTGATTGGCTGGAAGCGTCTCGGCACATTTGAGAAAGTGGCCTTGGCCTCGATTGCGGGCTTCGCTTCGATGTTCCACAGTTCGAACATCCTGATCTTGGGCGCGATGCTTGTGCTGGGTCTGGCGGTTTGGCTTTTTGGTCGGGGCGTTCAGATCGCCGGCATCATGGTCCTGGCGATCGCCGCGACAACCGGTGTGGTTAGCGAGCGCATTTTTATGAGGGCGGTGGAAGCCCAACTTGGCGAGCCGCCGATCCGCCCTCCCTTCCTAACCGCTCGTCTGATAAACGAAGGCCCCGCTCTGAAGCTCCTTCGCGAAAGATGTCCGCAGATTGGCCTTGAGGCATGCCATTTTCGAGATCGGATGCCCCAGGACAGCGACACCTTTCTCTGGAGTCTTCGGCCCGCAGAGGGCGTCTTTTCAGTCGAATCCCATGCCGTACAGCGCCGGTTGGCCGAACAAGATAGTCGATTGGCCTGGGAAACATTTCGCGCCTACCCCATTGAGGTAATTCGACACAGCGCCGTCGCCAGCGTGCGGCAATTGTTCATGGTCAAAGCGGACATTTTCAATCTTCATCCTTCGGAGGTTGGCGAACTGCCCCCGCGCTACGCGCAAGAATTATCACGGAGTCGTTCCGCTGCCGGCAAGATGCCGATGCAATTCTTCGACATCGGCATCTATGTGACGGCATTGATGGCGGCGGGACTCTTATTGTTCATTCTAGTGCGCGGTCGAAGCCGCGAGCATCGGGTCGCGGCGTTCCTGCTATTCGGCACGATTTTTGCCAATGCGCTGATAACGGGGGCGCTGTCCAAACCCCATAACCGGTATAACGCTCGCTTGCTCTGGGTGCTCCCGCTCGCAGCAGGAGCAATTATCATCTCTTCAAAGCGTGACCCAGGCGCGAGGTACCGAAATGAAAAAGGCTAGCCCGAATATTGCCGTCCTGCTGCCATGCTATAATGAAGAAGCCTCGGTGGCTCAGACGATCAGATCCTTTCGGGCCGCAGTCCCCGAAGCGATCATCTATGTCTGCGACAACAACAGCACGGACCGAACGGCCGAGATTGCTCTTGCCGAAGGAGCTGTACTCCTTACTGAGCGAGCTAAAGGCAAGGGTTGCGTTGTGCGCCGGATGTTCGCCGACGTCGATGCAGACTATTATATAATGGCCGACGGCGACGCCACGTACGACGCAAATGCGGCGCCACGCCTGTTGAATACCGCTATTTCGCAGCGCCTCGACATGGTCGTCGGTTGCCGCGAGGAGCAAGATGCGGACGCCTATCGCCATGGCCATCGCCTCGGGAACCATGTGCTGACCCGAACACTCAGCGCATTTTTCGGCCGCAGTTTTAGTGATATCCTTTCCGGATACCGCGTTTTCTCCCGACGATTTGTGAAGTCTTTCCCCGCCTTCTCAAACGGTTTCGAAATCGAGACAGAAATAAGTGTTCACGCGCTAAGAATGCAGATGCCTACAGGAGAGGTCAGGACGACGTATTTTTCGCGTCCCGAGGGGTCGACGTCCAAACTGTCGACCTATCGTGATGGTGTGCGAATCCTTTCCACTATTTTTGACCTAGTCCGACAGGAGAGTCCTCTCCTTTTCTTTGCGGGTATCGCGCTGGCGCTCGCGGTCGTCTCTATCGTCTTGGCTATTCCGTTGGTCGACACCTATCTTCGAACTGGTGCAGTGCCAAGGTTCCCGACGGCAATTCTTAGTTCGGCGCTCATGATCGTGGCGTTTCTCTTCGCACTCGCTGGTTTGATTCTGGACACCGTCGTTCGCGGCCGGCGGGAGACCCTCCGGATGGCGTATTTGGCAGCGGTCACACCTATGCTTCAGGTCTCGCCCCCTGTGAACAATCCCCAAATAAACTCGCACCCGGAAGCCGCGAAATGAATGAAAGCTCAAATCGCCTTACATTGCGGGGCGGCTGGGCATTTTTCATCTCGCCCAGTGATTTGCAGAGACCGGATGCCTGAGACAGCCCGCAAGCGACGGGCGTGGGGCGGCACTATCAGGTCGTTCATAAGGTTCGCCATAACTGGTGCAGCCGGATTCGCGGTAGACGCGGCGACGCTCTCTCTGCTGCTGGCGACCACGGGTTTGGGGCCATATTTTTCGAGGGCGCTCAGCTTCCCTGTCGCGCTCGGCATCACCTGGTATCTCAACCGCATTTGGACTTTTGAGCGAACCGATCAAGCCCGGCTGCCGCAGTCCGCGCGGTACGTGATGGTTCAGCTTTTGGGCGCCGCGTTCAACTTCGCCATCTTTGCGCTTTGCATTTCAATCGGCCCTCCCGTCTTCGGGCGTTTCCCTATCATTGCACTGGCAATCGCCTCTGCGGCTGCGATGATCCTGAACTTCGTCGGCTCACGGCATTGGGCCTTCAGCGGCGAGCGCTGACACTTTCCGGGGCTCCGGCGGCGCCGCGCCCATATTTCTGCGTCGGCTATGTCCGGCCAGAGCTACCTGCTAGGGTCCGGGCCGGACGGATGCGATCACGCGTAAGTCAGGCCAAGGGGAGATATGCCCTGGCGACGACGGGCGCGCATCGAGCCGCCGATAAAGCCGAAGCCGGCCATCATCAACATCCAGGTCTGCGGTTCGGGAACTGCCGATGTCACGGTGGCGCGAATGATCATATCGTCATAATCCTTGTCGGGATCTCGCAGCTCATCGTCATATCCAAAATAAAAAGTCGATACCGCCGAGCCGCTTGTTTGAGAATTGCTCAGAAAAATCCCGAAACCATTCTGACCCACGGTCGCGGACTTGCCTCCGATGGCCGAGAAATTGAGTTTTCCTGCGAGGCTTCCGGCACCGAAACTCGCGCTTCCGAGCGGGATCGGTGCGCCGAAATTGTTCTGAAAGCTCCCGCTTTCCGTCGTTCCCAGCACCGGCGCCGATACCGTCGAGAAAGTGTCATTCAGACTGCTTTCCGACCCCATCAAATAGAAGGTGATGATCGAATTGGCATCGAGAATGATCGACGCCCCAGTCGTATCATATTTGGTCAGGCCCAGCGCGGCGAGCTGCGACTTGAAGTTATTGTTGTCGGAGATCGACGTCTTGTTGTCGAAAGAGACAATCGCTGCCGCTTGCGCCGAAGCCGGAGCGGCGACAGCCAAAAGTAGGGCAAGCGACTTAAACGATTTCTTCATGATTTATCCCCCGCCGATTGGTCACATTGAGCCCGGCCCGACT
>JACVCM010000119.1:0-5452 GCA_016742125.1 Sphingomonadaceae bacterium
GGCCCGAAGAAGAATTGCCGGAGGCGCTGCTGGGCCTTGCCACCGACGGCACGAGGCTCGTCACAGGTCTGGTCGAGGGTGCCGTCACCCGCCTCGCCATGGGGCATGTCCATAACAATAAGGTCGCGCTAAAATCTTTCATCGATAGCGAGATTGCACCATTGGCGGCTTTCGCACGTAAAGCGGAATTCGTGTTTTGAGCCCGCGCCGTTACGTCATTGCCGCTTTGCTGGCTTCCGCAACGCTGGCCGCCCCCGCAGCGGCGGATACGCTGCGCGATGCGCTGGTGTCGGCCTATGAAACCAACCCCAATCTGACCGCAGCGCGCGAAGGACAAAGGGCAGTCAACGAAGGCGTCCCGCTGGCCAAGGCAAATGGTCGCCCCGATGTCGCCATACAGCCCACCTATGTTGAAAATATCATGCAGGACGGCGGCGCATCGGTAACGCAGGCGCGCGGGATCAGCGTGAATGGACAGATATCCGCTCCCATTTATGCAGGCGGCGGTATCCGCAACGCCGTACGCGCGGCGGAAAACCGCGTGGAGGCTGGATTTGCCAGCCTGCGCGGCACCGAAAGCGCCATTTTTTCTGCCGTGGTGGCGGCTTATATGGATGTCATCCGCGATGAGGCGATTGTCGAACTGAACCGCGCACAAGTAGGTGTGCTTTCGGTCAATCTGGAGGCGACGCGCGACCGTTTCGAGATCGGCGACCTCACCCGGACCGATGTCGCGCAATCGGAGGCAAGGCTGGCGCTCCAGACCAGCAGCCTCGAATCCGCCCGCGCGAACCTTATCCGTTCAAAGGAAATCTACATCCAGCTGGTCGGACGCGAACCCGGGCAGCTTGAGGCACCGCCGCCGCTTCCCAACCTCCCCGAAACGCCCGATGCCGCCGTCGATGTGGCGCTCGACAGCAACCCCGACCTGATCGCGGCGCGCGAGAATCGGGAGGCAGCCGGTTTCGACCGCCGTGCCGCCAATGCGGCGCGTCTGCCTACGATCAGCGTCTTTACCTCGCCATCGTACAGCAACGCGCTGGGTTCGATTTCGTCGAATATTCCGGGTTTTCAGGCCGATAACAGCTCCTTCACCGCGCAGGCAGGCGTTCGCGCGACCGTTCCGCTTTACCAGGGAGGTCAGCCCGCCGCGCAAATCCGTCAGGCACAGGCCCGTCTGGGTCAGGCGCAGGAGCTGGAAATTGCAGCCGAGCGCGAGGCCATTGCGCAAACGCGCGCCGCCTACGCAAGCTGGCGCGCGTCGCAGGATGTGATTACCGCATCGGAGCGCGCCGTATCCGCCAATGCGCTCTCGCTTGAGGGCACCCGTGCCGAAAACAGCGTCGGCAACCGCACCATCCTCGACATATTGAATGCCGAGCAGGAGCTGCTGAATGCGCAGGTGCAATTGGTAACGGCACGGCGCAACGCCTATGTGGCCGGCTTTACACTGCTCGCCGCGATGGGGCGTGCTGAGGCGCGCGATCTGGGCCTCGAGGGCGGCGTGCTGTACGATCCGGTGGCGGATTATGAAAAAGTCGACAATGCGTGGAACGACTGGTCGTCGCAACCCGATCCGACGGTCAAATCCACGCGGACCGTTGACACACCTGCACAAAAGGCAGAAATAGAGCCGCTTCCGGATAATGTCCGGAAATAGGTGAGCTTGAACAGCGGGGGCTGGGAACATGGCAGAAGGCCGGAACGAACCATCAATGGACGAGATATTGTCGTCGATCAAACGCATCATCGCCGATGATGAGCGGATACGTCCTGCGGCCAAGCGCGCGTCCAAGACTGCGCCCTCGCACGACGACCAGGATGAGATACTCGAACTGACCGAAACCGCTGCCGACGAAGAGACAGAAGAGGTTCTGCTCGACGATGCCAAGGCACAAAGCCTGCGCCACAGTTTTTCCGCACTGCAGACGCTATCCGAACCGGGCGTGGCTCCGCAAATCGTGCGGTCGGGCGAAACCTCGCTCGAAGGTCTGACGCGCGACCTGTTGCGGCCGATGCTGAAGGACTGGCTCGATACCAACCTGCCCCCCATTGTCGAGGCGATGGTCGAGCGCGAAATTACGCGGATTACCAAGAAGGGCTGATGCGCAAGCTTGCCCTGTTGTGTGCGGGGCTATGGGCATCGCTCGTTTCGTGTGCAGCAAATGCAGACGTAAAGCGCCTGCCAATTCCGACGATAGTGAAGGCGGGACGTCTCGTCGACGTCGAAAGCGGGGTGGTGAGAACCGGTCTGTGCATCTGGATCGAAAACGACGTCATAACATCCGTTGAGCCGTGCCCGAAACTACCGAAAGACCGCTTGCTTGTCGGGCGAGTTGTCGACTGGTCAGCCTACTCCGTTCTTCCCGGCCTTATCGACCTACATACGCATCTTGCCGATGCGGGGCAAAGTGCCGATCTGGCACTCCCTCTCAAGACCTCGCCCGCCGCAACCGCGTTGGTCGGCGCGCATAATGCGAGGGTGACGCTGGAGGCTGGATTTACCACCGTGCGCGACGTCGGCACCTATCGCGGGCTGACCGACGTTGCGTTGAAGGACGCGATAAACGCAGGTCATGTACCTGGGCCGCGCATGTTTGTCGCGGGCGCCTATATCACAACGCCCGAGGGCGGCGGGGAGTTGAACGGCGTCGTTCCCAACGAGCAGTTGCCAGCCGACATGCGCCTCGGCGTCGCCAGTAGTCCGGATGAGGCAGCCCGGAAAACCGCCTTTCTCATCGAACAAGGTGCAGACTTCATCAAGACCATCGCCACCGGCGCGGTGCTTGCCATCGGCACCGAACCGGGCGAGCCCGAACTGACCGAAGCGCAATTGCGCGCGGTCGTCGAAACCGCACGGGCGAAGGGCAAGTTCGTCACCGCGCACGCCCATGGCGCGGTCGGCATCAAGAATGCCATTCGCGCCGGCGTGCGCTCGATCGAACATGCCAGCCTGATCGACGACGAGGCGCTGGCCATGGCAAAAGCGTCGGGAACCTGGCTGGTCATGGATATCTACAATGGCGACTATATCGACGATATCGGTACCAGGGAGGGCTGGCCGCAGGAATATCTGCGCAAGAACCGGGAGACCACCGATGTCCAGCGCAACAGGTTCGCGAAGGCGGTGAAGATGGGCGTCAAGCTTGCTTATGGCACCGACAGCGGCGTCTATCCGCATGGCGGCAATGC
This sequence comes from Sphingomonadaceae bacterium, assembly GCA_016742125.1. GTDB lineage: Bacteria > Pseudomonadota > Alphaproteobacteria > Sphingomonadales > Sphingomonadaceae > Sphingorhabdus_B. The sequence continues at coordinate 3,193 of JACVCM010000119.1, forward strand.
AAGGCAGTTCGCCTATATGGTCCGGTATGGCATGACCCCGATGCAGGCGATCCAGAGCGCGACCATCCGTGCAGCGGAGTTATTGGGCAAGGAGGGCGAGCTTGGCAGCATCGCGCCCGGTCGATTTGCCGATCTGGTGGCGGTCGAGGGCGATCCGCTGGCGGATGTGCGCATCCTGGAAAGTGTCGCACATGTGATGAAGGGCGGCTTGCTCGCCAAATAACTCGCTATTCCTCTGGCGTCGCAAATTTGGAGCGATATCCCTTTTTCCAAGCAAAAGGGCGAGGAAAACCCCGCCCGTCCGTTGCTATTGCAAGCAGTATTTCTCAGACCATCGTGACCGAGAAAAGCAGGCTGCTGAGCGCGATGGCGCCGATGAAGCTGGCCAGTTTCTGCATGTTTTGCTCCTTCTACTTTGCCGCACAGCCAAGAGGCCGGGTCGTCCCTTCGAAGGCACCCCTTATGTTCTGATTATGGCGTCGAGATAGGTCGTCTTTGGCCAAACTCAATATCATTAGTTGAGAATGTAGTTGCATTAAATGCAACTGGGGCAGATGCGCAGGATATGGAAAAAGCGCAAAGCTTGCTGAATCGCAGCCGCGCTGGCATGGGCCAATCCATGACTATCGACAAGACCTTCGACCCCGCCGCGATTGAGGCGAAATGGTACAAGCATTGGGAATCGACGGGCGCATTCCGTCCCGAACGCCCCGATGCGGAGCCCTATACGATCGTCAACCCCCCGCCCAATGTAACGGGCAGCCTCCACATCGGCCATGCCCTCGACAACACGTTGCAGGACATATTGATCCGCCATGCCCGCATGCAGGGCAAAGATGCCCTCTGGGTCGTCGGCATGGACCATGCAGGTATCGCCACGCAGATGGTGGTCGAACGGCAGCTGGCGGAACGGCAACAGCGGCGTACGGATTTGACCCGCGATGAATTTGTCGCGAAAGTGTGGGAGTGGAAGGAAGAAAGCGGCGGTGCAATCACCGGTCAGTTGCGCCGTCTCGGCTGCTCGATGGACTGGGCCAACGAGCGATTCACGATGGACGAAGGCTTTTCAAAGGCAGTCATCAAGGTGTTCGTCGATCTCTACAATCAGGGCCTGCTCTACCGCGACAAGCGCCTCGTCAATTGGGACCCCAAGCTGAAGACTGCCATCTCCGACCTTGAAGTCGAGACGCACGAAGTCAAAGGCCATATGTGGCACTTCAAATATCCGCTCGCGGGGGGTGAGACCTATGTCTATATCGAGCGCGACGCCGACGGCAATGTAACGCTGGAGGAAGAGCGCGACTATATCTCGATCGCCACCACACGCCCCGAAACGATGCTGGGTGACGGCGCGGTGGCCGTGCATCCCGATGATGAACGCTACAAGCCGATTGTCGGCAAACTCTGCGAAATTCCTGTCGGCCCCAAAGAGCATCGGCGCCTGGTCCCGATCATTACCGATGAATATCCCGACCCCGATTTCGGTTCCGGCGCGGTCAAGATCACCGGCGCGCACGATCAGAATGATTATGGCGTGGCGCAGCGCAATAATATCCCGATGTACCGGCTGATGGACGAGGTCGCCGCGATGCGCAGCGACGGCGCGCCTTATGCGGACGCCGCTGCCCAGGCGCAGGCGATCATCGAAGGCGCCGACTGGTCCGCCGCCGATATCGACGCGTTGAACCTCGTCCCCGACGCCTATCGCGGGCTCGACCGTTATGAGGCGCGCAAGCGCGTCGTCGCCGATATCGACGCCGAAGGCCTGATGATTGCGGTTGAGGACAAGATCATACAACAGCCCTTCGGAGACCGGTCCGCAGTGGTTATCGAGCCGATGCTGACCGATCAATGGTATGTCGATGCGAAGACCTTGGCCGCACCCGCCATCGAAGCCGTGCGTTCCGGCGCGATCGATATCGTGCCGAAGTCATGGGAAAAAACCTATTTCAACTGGATGGAGAATATCCAGCCCTGGTGCGTATCGCGGCAGCTTTGGTGGGGACACCGCATACCTGCATGGTTCGACGCCGACGGCAATATCTTTGTCGCCGAGGATGCAGCAGGCGCGCAGGCATTGGCGGGCGAAGGCTCCCAACTCAAGCAGGACGAGGACGTTCTCGACCCCAGGTTTTCCTCCCCGCTCTGGCCCGTCGGGCCCCTGGGCTGGCCCGGCCCGGACCCCGGAATCACCCCCCCTTACCCGCACGATGTGCGCGTCTCCGGCCTTTGCCTCCTTTGTCTCTTGGATGGGGCCATG
>JACVCM010000119.1:5462-7200 GCA_016742125.1 Sphingomonadaceae bacterium
CCTGCCGCGTTGCTCGCCGCCGGGGTCAATTTCTTGTGCGCCGAGGACTCCGCACGCCGCGTGGCATGGGGGGGAACAGCCCCCCCACCAAGGCAGGCGGTGGACGTTCCCGAACATTGGCTCCCCCCCGCCCTCTGCCCGTTCGGGACCTTGGGCTGGCCCGACCAGACCAGCGAACTCACCCGCCATTACCCGAACGATGTGCTCGTCTCCGGCTTTGACATCCTGTTCTTCTGGGATGCGCGCATGGCGATGCAGGGCATTCACTTCATGGGCGAAGGCGGGCGCCGACCACTGAAAGACTCAGTGCCGTGGAAGACGCTCTATCTCCACGGCCTTGTCCGCGCTGCCGATGGCAGCAAGATGTCCAAGTCGAAGGGCAACACCGTCGACCCGCTGGGCCTGATCGACCAATATGGTGCGGACGCACTGCGCTTCTTCATGGCGGCGATGGAAAGCCAGGGCCGCGACATCAAGATGGATGAAAGCCGTGTCGCCGGTTACCGCAATTTTGCGACCAAGCTGTGGAACGCCGCGCGCTTTGCACAATCGAACGGCATCGGCGGATCGCACTCGATCAGCGCCCCCAAGGCCGAACTCGCGGTCAATCGCTGGATCATCGGCGAAGTTGTCGAGACCGTCGGGAAGCTCAACAAAGCCTTCGCCGAGTTCCGCTTCGACGGCATGGCCGACGCGATCTACCACTTCGTCTGGGACCAGTTTTGCGACTGGTATCTGGAGCTTATCAAACCCGCCTTCATCGACGGCGAGAAACAGGAGATGGACGCCGAGTCCAAGATCGTCGCGGGCTGGGTGCTCGACCAGATATTGGTGATGCTGCATCCGTTCATGCCCTTCATCACCGAAGAGCTGTGGCATGCGTTGGAGGATGCTGCCCACCCGCGGAAATATGACTTGATCCATGCGAAGTGGCCGGAGCCGAAGGCTGAAATCGATCAAGAAGCAAAGCGCGAAGTTGAATGGCTAACAAAGCTCGTTGGCGAAATTCGGACAGCAAGAGCTGAACTGAACATACCACCAAGCGCACAAATTCCGCTTCACGCCGTTGAATTAGGCCCGGATGCTGGTCTTCGAATTAGCATAAGCGGAAAAAGCCTGGCTCGTCTCGCACGGGCGATCGTCACCGACGGTAATTTTGAAGGTAGTGCAGCCTATGTCGTGTCCGAGGGAGCGACATACGCACTCGCGCTCGACGGAATTATCGATCTAGACGCCGAACGCACCCGCATCACCAAAGCCATCGACGCCGCCACAAAGGAACGCGATGCACTCGCAGGCCGCCTCAACAACGCCGCCTTTGTCGAAAAGGCCAAACCCGAAGCCGTCGAAAAGGCCCGCGCCGACCATGCCGAAAAAGCGGCCGAGGCCGAGCGTTTGGCGGCGGCGCTGGCGCGGTTGGGGTAAACCAAATCCACCCCATCGACTTGCGATGGGGAGGATCAAAAAAACCGCTGTCCTACAGCCCCCGCCCTATGGCATGTGATTCGCATGACGCACTTACGCGCCCTGCTTCTGACTTTCATGCCGTCGGGGGCAGTCCCGAAGCGGGCCGATTCAGACGTGAATTGGCGTAACTTGTGTCACTTATGCAAGTTTTTCCTGACACTTTTCGCCGCGGCGGGGATCGCCCACGCCCAGATCCCCAACGCACCGCAAAATGTCCGTGCTTCTATCACGGCCGAAACCACCGGTCCTGCACCCGGCGACCTTGTAACAA
>JACVCM010000024.1:0-28472 GCA_016742125.1 Sphingomonadaceae bacterium
CCGGGGGGGGCAAAAAAGTGTGCCGAGGGGGGGGCTTTTCTGCGGGGCAAGGGGGCCTTTGGGCCCCGCGGGCCACGTGGAAGTGGGGGTTATACGCACTTTGTGTCCAAGGGCGATAATGTGTTGAACTTCGAATGCAACCCCGCCAATCCCGCCGATTGCAAGGGTCGATTTGTGACCACGGGGCTGACCGAGGGCAATCTTGCCGGGCGCTATGCGCCGACCGTCGTGGCAGGTCGGAAGGCCAGGTTCGGACTGGGTCAGGAAGCCAGCACCGATATCATCACCTCCAATCTGCAATTTGACGTCGCCGACGAAACGACGCTCAGCCTGATCACGGGCTATGTCAGCCTGACGCAAACATTTGCCTATGACTTTTTCGACGGCAGGGGCGGGCCGAGCATTACCACACCGCGTCCGGCGGTGGTCGGCAATCCACGCGGCGGCTTTACAATTCTAAACGATGGTCTGCACCAGCAATTCACCCAGGAAGTAAAGCTGGATGGCAGTCTCGGCAACGGGTTGGTCGATTATGTCACCGGCTTTTACTATATCGACGAGCGCAACAAGACCGATTTTGCCGACCTGTTCGGCGGCGCACTTCTGGCAGATCGCATATTGCGAAATTCGACCAGCGCCTATGCCGGTTATGTGCAGGCCGATGTGAATCTGAGCGAGCAGATCAAGCTGACGGCCGGGGTGCGTTATACCGACGAAACCAAGACCATTCGCTTCAACGACAACCGTACCGTGCGCGGCACGAACGCCGCCGGGCTGGCCACTTGCGGAACCAATCCTGCGGCAGTCCCCACCAGCCTTTGCCTCGAGAACAGCAATCTTTTCGTGGCGGCCAACGGCACGACGGTCCTGACCAATCAGCCGATTCCGACCAAGCTGAGCGCAAAATTGTGGACACCGCGTTTTGCCGCCAACTTCAAACCCAATGATGACCTGCTTTTCTTTGCCAGTGCGACGCGCGGGTTCAAATCAGGCGGCTGGAATGCGCGCGCCACGGCTCCATCGCAGGCCTTGCCCTTCGATCCGGAAAAAGTGTGGAGCTACGAAGCCGGTATCAAATCCGACCTTTTCGACCGCCGGTTGCGGGCGAACATCACGCTGTTTCAGCTCGATGTGTCCGACCTGCAAATTCTGGCGGGCCTCCTCAACACCACCACCGGCGCGCTGACATTCATCACGCGAAATTTTGCAGATTATCGCAATCGCGGGGTGGAGGCGGAGTTTCAGTTCCTGCCGATCGACGGCCTAAATATCTACACCAATTTTGGCTACCAGGATGACAAATATCTTGTCCCTGGCAATGCGCCCGCCACCGACATCTACGGCATCCAGTCGGTGGCCGCACAATTGGCATCCTGTCGCGGTGCGCTTGCAGCAGGCAAGGTGCCCGGCGGGCCGAACACGCCTGCAACGCAGCCGTCGATAACGGCCTGCGCGGCTGGCATCGTGACAGCGCAGGGCACCATAGCGACCCCGGTGCGCACACCGAAATGGTCCATCTCGATGGGCGCGAGCTATGAAGCGCAACTGGGCGGGGGATATACGCTGGTGCCGTCGGTAAACGGCTCCTTCCATTCGCGGCAGGAGGTGGCGATTGCCAATCTCAGCCTCTACAACGCGCCGATATCGGGCGTGAACCAGCCTGCGAGCGGCCCCTTCCCTGCCAATCCGTTCGGCAATGGCGACTTCATCACAGGTTCGCAGAGCGAAGCGGTGTGGCTGGTCAACGCAGGGATTGCACTTAATGCGCCCGACAAGGCATGGTCGCTATCGCTCGATTGCACCAATTGCCTCAACGAAAGCTATGTCCAGTCGGCGCTGTCGAACTATTCCTATCTGAACCGCCCGATGGAGTGGACGGTACGGGCCAAATATCGATTCTGACCAAGAGGGAGGCATTATTTGCCATGAAGAAATTTCTGTTCCTGATTACCGTACTCTCGCTTCCCGGCGCAGCGGCTATGGCGCAGTCGAAGTCGGGCATGCTCGATCCGGCAAAGCCCGAAGATGCGCTCGAAATCTCCAAACGGGTGCAATGCGGTGAAGCCGACGGCAAACCGGCGGTTTATCATTGGGCAGGCAATGTCTACAGTCGCGTGCAAGGCGAGCCCGACCGCCTGCTGTTCAAGGGCGAAGGCATGAACATCCGTCAATGCGTATCGGTGACGGACCCGAAGCGCGGCAAGGGCTATCGTCTCGTCAGTCGCGAGATCATGCTCTATCTCGACCCCAAAACCGGCGAGGTGCTTCGGAAATGGACCAACCCCTGGACCGCCGAAAGCGTCGATGTCATGCACATCGCCAACGATCCGGTAAATTCACGCCCCAGCTTTCCGATCAATGCTGACGGAACGCCTTATACGACGACGTTACGCCGTGAAGGTCGCTGGATTTTTCAGCCATTCGAAGCGCCGCTTTTCTACCATAATGTCCTGCAGGGGGACTATCAGGATTATGTCGGGGGCAAATATCACGCGATGGAGATTTTCGACTTCGCGTTCGAGGCTGACGAGATTCTGAACAAGAAGAACCCGACGGCCTATCCGATCATTTCCTGGGTCCGCATTTCCGACTGGATGCCCTGGATGAAAATGCGCGGGCGGCAGGGGCAAATGGTGTTCAACGCGATGGGCAACAAACTGAAAAGTTTCGATGAGCTGCCCAAGATATTGAAGGACGAAATCGCGCTCAACTACCCAGCCTATACCGCACCGCCGCCCGGAGACGATCCGCGCCCGAACGAGACCACCTGGACCGTGTTCAAGAAATTGATCGATGCCCAGCGCGCGGCGGGCGGCGAAAAGCCGAAGCAAGGCCATTGAGGCAAGAGTATCCGGCGCTTGCGCCTATGGACGGGTAGGGGCAGAGTGAGGACATGACCGACATGGCAAACGTATCCCCTGCCCATGCAGCAACCGCGCGCGGCGAATTTTCGCTTGGGTGGAAGGTGTTGCTGGCGGGTTTTCTCGGCACGATGTGCGGCGCGTCGCCACTGCCTTTCAATGTCCTCGGATTCCTCTTCCAGCCGTTGGAGGCGGAGTTCGGCTGGAATGTGCAGCAGGTCAGCATCGGCATCACCATATTCGGTATCACCGCATCGCTGCTCGCGCCCGTGTTCGGCTGGCTGGCCGATCGCTACGGTGTGCGCAAGGTTGCTATCTGGTCGCTCGTCGGGTTCATCCTCAGCTTTTCATCGCTCTATTTCACCCCGCCTACGCTCATGGGTTTCTACTTCCTGTGGTTGCTCGTCGGGTTGGTCGGCATCGGTTCGACGCCGGTGACATGGAGCCGCGGGCTGAGCCTGTGGTTTGTCAAAAAGCGTGGACTGGCGCTGGGCCTGATGCTGGTCGGCACCAGTGCCGCCGCGCTTGTCGTTCCGCAGATTGCAGTGTGGAGCAGCGACAAATTCGGCTGGCGCGCCATATTTCCCGTGGTCGCACTGCTACCGCTCCTGATAGCACTCCCGGCAACACTTGCCTTTTTCCGCGAGCCGCGTGCCGAAGAGCGACCGGCGGCGCTGTCGACGGCATCGGGCGAACTTGCCGGTATGACATTCAGGCAGGCGATCCGGACGCGGCAGTTCTGGATTTTGTGGTTTTCCATTTTCCTGATCGCCAGCGCCTATGGCGGGGCGCATATCCACCTTCCGGCCATAGTGGGCGATCATGGCATCGACCGCGCCGCCGCCGCAGGTATCATGGGTATTGTCGGCATCGGCCTGCTATGCGGACGTGTCGGGGTGGGTTTCATGCTCGACCGGATCTGGGGTCCGGCGGTTGCCTTCCCGGTGCTTTGTCTGCCCGCCATAGCCGCCTATCTGCTGATGGGCACGAGCAGCGAAATGCAGATGATCTCGGTCGCTGCTTTCTTCCTCGGATTTGCGGCGGGCGCGGAAAGCGACCTTATCGCATTTCTCGCCGCGCGCTATTTCGGAATGGCGCATTTCGGGCGTATCTATGGCATGCTTTATATGCCATTCGGGCTGATGTCGGCCATTTCACCCGTGATTTACGGCACCGTCCGGGTGCAAACCGGCAGCTATGACGGAATGCTCATGATGGCTGCGGCGATGTTTGTCATTGGCGGGGCGATGTTGCTGTTGCTGGGCCGCTATCCGGACGAGCTGACCGAAGAAAAGAGGCCGCATGGCGACGCAGTTCCGGCCTGACGATCCGCTTGCGGGAATCGCGCCGGAGGCGCTGATTACCGATCCAGCCGAATGCGCCTTTTATGCGCAGGACGTGTTCACCGACGGCCCGCCGCCCCTTGCCGTATTCCGCCCCGGCAGCACCGATGAACTGGCGCGTGGCGTCGCCAAGGCCACTGCACAAGGCATCGCTATCATCCCGCGCGGCGGGGGGATGAGTTACACCAAGGGCTATGTTGCGCCGGAGGCGGGCGCGCTGATCGTCGACATGGGACGGATGCAGCGGATCGTCGAGATCAACGAAACCGACATGACGGTGACGGTCGAGGCGGGCTGCACCTGGCATGCCCTTTATGAAGCGTTGCACCCCAGGGGCCTGCGCACACCATTATGGGGCACGCTTTCCGGCCTGTACGCGAGCGTGGGTGGCGGAATGAGCCAGAACGGGTTGTTCTGGGGCGGGCGTGACGGCACCATAGCGCCCAACATCATCTGTGCAGAAGTCGTACTGGCCGATGGCAGCATCGTTAAAACTGGCAGCAATTTTCTGCGTCCTTTCGGCCCGGACCTGACCGGCCTGTTCGGTGCGGATGCCGGGGCCTTTGGCGTGAAGGCGACTATCACGCTACCGCTTTTGCATGACGGTGAAGCATTTGCCTATGGCAGCTTCGCCTTTGATGAACCTGCCAATTATTGCGCAGCACTGAGCGAGATCGGGCGGCGCGGGCTGGCCAGTGAGGCATTCGGATTCGACCCGTTCCTTCAGGCGCAACGGATGAAGCGCGACAGTCTCGCCAGCGACGCAAAATCGCTGGTCAACATGGTGAAATCGCAGGGCGGCTTCTGGAAAGGCCTGAAGGAAGGCGCGAAGGTGGTTGCGGCGGGCCGCTCCTTCCTCGACGATTGCAAATTCTCGATCCACCTGATCTGCGAAGGCCGTAGTCAGGCGGCCGTCAATGCCGATATGGCAGCGGTCGAGGCCATCGTCACCGCCAATGGCGGTCGCATCGTCGAAAACACAATCCCCAAAATCCTGCGTGCCAACCCCTTCCCCCCGCCCAACTCGATGGCGGGACCGGAGGGGGAGCGCTGGGCTCCGGTCCACGGCATTGTCCGTCATTCAAAGGCGCTCGAAACCATCGAAGCGCTGACCGAAATGTTCGACGCAAATGGCATTGAGATGGAACGGCTGGGCGTTGGCGCGGGCTATATGTTCCTGGTGGTCGGACGCACCGGGTTCCTGATCGAACCCTGTTTCTACTGGCCCGACGAACAGTGGGAAATCCACAGGCGTTTCATCGACGACGCGCATTTTGCCAAGCTTCCTGTGCATCCGCGTAACGACGAAGCCCGCGCACTGGTCGAGAAGTTGCGACAAGGCGTCATCGACATCTTCGGACGGATGGAGGGCATCCACTTCCAGATCGGTCGCACCTATCCGCTGAAAAGCCGTAGCGACCCGCGCGGCTGGGCAATTCTGGAAGCGGTCAAGGCGAATGTCGATCCGAAGGACCTGATGAATCCGGGTGCATTGGGGTTATGAATAATCGTTGCGTCCTTCGCGTGATATAAGGCTGTTCGCACGAAGTCCGCGAAGGGAAAGAAGGCTGATGAAAGTTGGAACTGGAACGACGACAGGCTTTGGCGGGAATGATGGCAGCTTCGCTGCCGCTGTCGCTGGAGGCCGCGCCATTGGCTGACGCAAAAACCTACGCTGCGGTAGCGCTGCAACTGGCCGCGCGGTCGATCGAACGCACTCCCGACAAGGCAGCGGCGCGCAAGCAGATGCTGGAGACCATCGCGGGGATCGGCCCCAAAATGCGTTCGGCCAGTATCTTCATCCAGCAATATGGCGGTGCGCCGGTAAAACTGGCTGTGCTGCCCGAATATTTCCTCACCAGCTATCCTGGCCGCATCTCGATCCCCGACTTCGCTGACAAGGCAGCATTGGAGGTCGACGGCCCGGAATATGAAGCGCTCGGCAAAATCGCGCAGGAGCAGAAACTATTCCTCAGCGGCAATGCCTATGAGCAGGACAAGAATTTTCCCGGCCTTTATTTTCAAACAAGCTTCGTCATCGCGCCCAATGGCAATGTTGTGCTCCGCTATCGCCGCCTGAATTCAATGTTTGCTCCGACACCGCACGACGTATGGTCGAAATATCTCGATATCTACGGGCTTGACGGGGTTTTCCCGGTTGCAAAGACGGAGATTGGCAATCTAGCGGCGATCGCCTCTGAAGAGATACTCTACCCCGAAATCGCCCGCGCACATGCGCTGCGCGGGGCAGAAATTTTCGTGCACTCTTCGTCGGAAATCGGATCGCCGATGGCGACACCCAAAATGATTGCAAAACGCGCGCGGGCGTTCGAGAATTTGACCTATGTCATTTCTGCCAACACGGCCGGCATAGTAGATACTGCGCTGCCCGAGGCATCGGCCGACGGCAATTCGATGGTGGTGGACTGGAAAGGCAATATCCTGTCGCAATCGAACAGCGGAGAGACCTTTACCGCGTTCGCAGACATCGATGTGGCGGCGCTGCGCGCTGCGCGCCGCAAGCCGGGAATGACGAATACATTGTCACGACAGCGAAATGCCCTGTTCGCTGCTGTCTATGCTGCCGATACGCATCAACGTGCCAATAGCCTCATTGAAAACGGCATTGTGAAAACGCCCGACCGTGACCATTTCTCAAGAGTGAGCGAGGCGACGATCGAGCGTCTCGCCAAGGACGGACTGATATGAGCAAGATGGATGTGCCCCCGCCCTATACCGCGGTGACCCAGCATGCGATGTTCCCGAAGCCGAACCATGATGAGGCGGCGCGGTTCAATTTCCTGGCGAACCTCAACCGCTATCTGTCGGGTGAGGTCGGTGCGGGCAACAGGCTTGCCTACGAACGACGTGTTCTGCCTGAATTCAAGGCTGAACATGGCCGTGACCCCGTCAACCGGCACGAGGTGCGGCATGCGATGAACCGCGATCCGTGGCATCGTTTCTGGTCGGCACTGAAGCGCAATTCGATGGAGATGCGCCAGCAGAATGGACGCGCTATGGTATTGCGCCAGCTCGACGAACTCGACGCAATGGCGCGCCAATATAATGAGGGGCGCGACACGCTGAAACTGGATGCCAGTATCGAAGTGCCGCGCTATCAGGCGGCAGTCGATATCCATTGCATGCCCGGCAGCTATCATGGCGAAGAGCGCCCCGGCGATGTGTCGGCGGGCGCGAATTATGACTGCGGTATATTCGCGACCACCGGAGGCGCGCTTGGCGCGCTTAACGATGGCGGCGGACAGGCAGTTGCGGCCTGGGTCAAGAAGGAGCGCCCTGACTGGCAGCCCAAACGCATCCTCGATATCGGCGCAACCGTCGGCCACAATGCGGTACCCATTGCGCTCGCATTCCCCGATGCTGAAGTCATCGCCATCGACACCGCCGCGCCTTCGCTGCGTTACGGCCATGCCCGCGCGCAGGCACTTGGCGTCAAGAATATCATCTTCAAGCAGATGAATGCGGAGGACATGGCGGAGTTTGCCGATGAAAGCTTCGACTGGGTCCAGACAACGATGTTCCTGCACGAACTGTCTAACAAGGCGCTCCCAAAGATCATCGGCGAAGGGTCACGCGTCCTGAAACCCGGGGGGCTGATGTTCCATATCGAACAGCCGCAATATTCCCCCGAAATGCCCCTGTTCGAACAATTCATGCGCGACTGGGATGCGTTCAACAACAATGAACCTTTCTGGTCGGCAATGCATGCGCTCGATCTCAAACAGATTATGGAGGACCAGGGTCTTCCCAGGAGCGGGCAGTTTGTTGTTGGTGTCAAGGCGGTGGTCGACGAAAGCATCTTTCCTCCATCGCCCGAAGGCGGCGAAGAAGATTATGGCCGTGCCGCAATCTGGAACGCCTACGGTGCGTGGAAACCCCTCGGCAATGATCAGGCCGAGCCGGAGGCCCCGGCGTGACAGAGGATCTTGACTGGATTTCGCGTTCCGGCCTGAAAGCCAAGGGCAAGCGACCGCAATATCTCGATCCCGAAGATGACCGGATATTGTCGATCCTGATTGCGCTGGTCGGTGAGGTTTCGGTAATGCGCGAACGGATGGACACAATCGAACGGTTGTTGGACGCCAATGGCACGATCAGCCGGACGGATATCGAAAGCTATGTTCCCGACATGGCAACGGGACGCGAGCGTAACCTCCTCATCAAGGAATATCTCGCCCGCATCATGCGTGGTGTGCAGCAGGACATGCAGGCACTCACCGAACTCGAACCGCCGATAGAGGATGTGATCAAGGAAATGGAGGCGGGCTGAAGCCACCCTAGAACGGCTTGGTCGCCCCCAAGAAGCAAATGCCTGATATTGTGATCCAGTACACATAGGCCGCAATTCGCGCCTGCGCGATTTCCTTATCGAGTTTCGCCTGAATAATCGCATCGGGTCCGGCCGCAAGCGCGCGGAAATAGACCGTCCACTGCCGCATGACATAACGCAGGAACAGTCCGATGCACAGCGCGAAGGCGTATAGGATCATCTTCGTAGGATACCAGAATGTCCCGGTTCCCACTTCCACAGGGCCTGTGCCCATATAGGCCATAACGGACAGCAGGACGATACCGGCAATGAGCGGATAACGAAGCAGTTCCTCTGTGCGGGTAATCCGGATGCCGATATCGGTCTCGCGCTTGATAAAGGCTGCCCAGGTCATGCCGAGCCATGCCAGGAAGAAAACCCACATCAGCGTCAGTCCGGCGCCGTCGAGGATCGGCAGGAAACCGTAAATATGGCCCATGTGCAGACCGAGCGGGAACAGCAGCACAATACCCGTGCGTGCCAATATGTCGATGCGGTATGCCGTTTCCATGTGCCTTTTGCGCTCCTCAAGGCTGAGCGCGCTGTTGGTCACATGATAGCTGGTCTGGAACACACCCCATTCGCCGCCGAGCCAGTAGACCATCGCCAATATGTGCACCCAGCGCAGGACATCGAGTTGCTGAAAATCCATATCATCCTCCCTGCAGGGAATTTGTCCGGACAACTTAGTCTTGGCAAGCAAAAAATGCAGGCTATGAACATAGGTCAGGAGGTTCTGCATGAAGCACCGGATTATCGAAGGGCGTCTGGCCTACACGTCGAGAAAGCCCGAACGAATGGATCAGCCCCGCGGCTTCGAAACATTCATGTTCACACGCCACAGCGATGGAAAGCTGACGCTGCGCGCGCATTGCGAGATCGAGGAACCCGATCCGACGGTGATGCGCGACATCATCTACTCAATCGACGAACATGGTCAGCCGATGGACCTGCATGTACGGCTGACGGTCGGCGATGCGTTCATGGGTTCAGGCTGGTTGCGCTTTGACGGCAAGACCATAGAGTGCGAAAGCTTTGGTCCTTCCATCGGCAGGCTGTCGCAGCAGGTCGAAGCAGAATTGCCACTCGACGGTTTCGGAACGCACCCGATCGTGTCCGATGGCTATATGCTCGGCAACCACAAATGGAACCATGAAGGCGAACGCCATAGATTCAACTGCTACCTCCCCAGCCCCGACCATCGTGGCGCGACTCCGCCTATGATTGCGCAGGTCAGGATTGACGGCGTGTATCTGGGCAAGGAAGAAGTCACGGTGAAGGCAGGGACCTTCGCCGCGCGTCATTTCCAGTTTGTCGACCCGGGCGACAGTGGCATGGCTGGTGAACATCCACCTTATGATCTGTGGATTACAGACGATGAAGACTCGATTTTCCTGAAGGGGGGTGTCGGGGGCTATATGATGACCTGGTATGAACTGGTCGAGTTACGGCGCTGAAACCTGTTCGATGCCGTCTGGGCTAAAGTTGGTTTCGTAGCGATTGTCGCCGACCTTCCCGGCCATGTCGCTACGCACCGGAATTTCGGGATAGACAGTCACCAGATAATCGCCCGATGACGGGTTGAGACGCAGCGGCTTGATCGTTTCCTGATATGTCCTGGAATACCAGAATGCCTTGGCATTGGCCAAGCAGGGGAAACGCACGATCAGCGTTGCATGGCCCTTGGCCGGCTCGCCCTCAAAGGTAGCAACGGGGACAGGCGCGTTGACGTAATAGCCGCCAAGCTTCTGGTACAATTTGCTGTCGGCAATGGCCTTGGCATAAGCCTGCATGCGCGCTCGGTCGTAGGTCGGCCCGGCGACCACCATATAGACCGGCTTGTTGTCACACAGCTCGACGGGGAGGGTCGCTGTCGCCGCTGCAGCAAGAAACAAAAGACTCATTTGATTCTCCATTCGTCGCACAATGTCCGTTTCCAGGGTGTCCCGTCCCGGAACCATTGCCATGTCCGCGCCCGGCTATTGCTATCGGGCGCAATATTGATCATTTCGATATAATAGGTATCCGGTACATCGAGCCGGTCGAGCTTCAGCATCAAGGTGCCTTCGTCGGTTTCCCAGCCATAGCCTGAAAAACGGTCGGTATCCCAATGCAGCCGCCCGTCACGATAGACGCCGCCAAATTCATAATCTGCCGTCCGCCCGTCGTCCCAGCGCAGGTGGTTATGCTGAATATAGGCGAAAGGCCCTTCGTCAGGAAATTCGCACCATGTCCATGTATGATGCCGGTCGAGCAGCATGCCGTCGCGATCGACATGCCGGTAGACGCCTTCCCATTCACCCTCGTGCCGGATCATGTTCGGCATGGCGGCGGCAAAATCGGCTTTCATTGCAGCAGCTGGTTGAGTTCGATCAGTGTCCCGTCGGGGTCGAAGAAATTGCAGCCACGCACGTTGATCGGTGGCGCGCCATTGCGACCGGGATATTGCTGTGCCCGCAAGGGAGCCGTCATTGTTACATTTGGCACCTTGGCGGCGGCCGCGCAGGCTTCCTCCACATTCGAGGTTTGCGTAACGATAACATGCCCGCCAACGCCCATGCGTTTTGGATAGGGGCCGGGATCGGGAAGCTTCGGATCGAGCCATTCCATAAGCCCGATCCAGCCGATGAACGGGTCATTTGCGTTGAGGAGCACGAGCCGCGCTTTCGCCCCTGGTTCGCCCGCGGGTAGGGCCACGCCCGACATGGTCACCACCGCGTCGTAATTGATCTTCATGCCCATGACATCGCGGTAGACCTGCAGGCTGTTGTCCATGTTGCGCACAATCATTGTGACCCGGCGGATATCGGTCGGGAGGCGCTCGGAAGGTTTTTCAACGCCGGGCGAGCTTTGTGCTGGCGCAGTCTTAGCGGGCGGCGCTGTTTCGCCATTCGCAGCGCAGGCGGTAAGCGCCATGCCGGCCACGGCAGCCAGATATTTCATCGACCCTCTCCTTCGGAATAGGCCACAAGCGGCAGGGGGGTGCCGGACTGACGGATCAGCGCCTGCTTGCGGAAAAAACGTAACAGGCCGCTGTCCCCCATGCGACCGGGGCCAAGGCCCGAAAGCCCGAAACTCGATTTTTCGGCTTCCCACACCATGGAGGTGAGCGAGCCATCGTTGATCGACACTGCACCTGCTTTAAGCTGTGCAGCAACGGCTTCCGCCTCTTCGGCTGTTCCCGCGAGAACCGAAGCCGAAAGGCCGTAAATGCCGTCATTGGCCCTGGCGATAGCTTCGCCAGGCTCATCAAAAATGGTGACGGGTATCACAGGCCCAAAGGTTTCTTCGCTCATCACCGTCATGTCGGAGGTGACATTGGCCAGGACGGTGGGGCGCAGATAGAGACCGCCGCCCAGGGCCTCCACTTGCCCTCCGGCAAGCAACATAGCGCCTTTTGAAACCGCGTCATCGATCTGCGCTTGAACAATTACCGCCTGCCTTTCAAAAATGAAGGGGCCGATGTCGCCGCTATGGATATCGGGATAGTTGAGCCGCACGGCCTTTGCCTTTTCGCCCAAAGCGGCAAGAAACGGGTTGGCGATTTCTCGAGCGACATAGACGCGTTCGATTGACTGGCAGGCCTGCCCGCTATTCACCACCGACGCACGCAAGGCGATTTCAGCAGCTTGGACGGGATCCGTGCTCGCAAGAATAATCATCGGGTCCTTGCCGCCGAGTTCCAGACTGGCGGGAATGAAAGCATCTGCCGCTGCTGCGCCAACCTTGCGTCCGGTTGCGACGGAACCGGTGAACGCTACATAGTCCACATGACGGACCAGGGCCGCACCGGTCACGCCGTCGCCTTCGATGACAGACAACGGGATGCCTGGCGTGTGGTCCAGCGTTGCCATCAACGGTTTGATGAACCGCGGCGTCACCTCGGATGGCTTTACGATCACCGCGCAGCCCGCCATCAGTGCCGGGATCGCATCGATCAGCGCCAGCGTCAGCGGAAAGTTCCAGGGACTGATCGCACCTACCAGCGGATAGGGTACAAGACGGGTCGATGTCGAAATCCCGGGAATCGACGTTGGACGATTTTCGACCTTCGCTGCTGCGATGATATCGCCCGCTGACCTCGCCCAGCGCTCGATCAGTCGTACTGCACCATCGACTTCGATCTGCGAGATTTTCTGCCGTCCGGTGTCGATACTAAGTGCTTTGGCAATTGCAGCCGAATTTGCTGCAATCGCCTTGCTCCATCGCAACAGTGCTTCAGAGCGTTCGTCGATACCAGTCGCAGACCAGCCAGCCTGTTCGTCGCGCAATCTGCGGGCGAGCGCTATGATATCCGCCTCTTCCCGCGGCGCGATTTCGTAATCGGAATCGCCCGTGCGCGGATTGCGCACCTTCACTGCTGTGCTTCCCATGCGCCGACAATCTCTGCACCGGTGGCGAACCATGCCTGCGGTCGCGAGCGGAGGTCAGTCAGCAAGTCCTCCAGCGCGCCAATCCGATAGGGCAACGCCATGATATAAGGCGTCAGATGTAGCGGCAACACGCGGGCGGCACCTTCTCCCGCCAGCCAGTCGAAAGCATCACGCATCTGCTGCGCATAGCTGTCGGCCGATTGCTGCTGTACGGTAATGATCTGCCGGTCGCTGAGTTCATGGTTGAGCGGCAGGTTGATAAGGCCATTGTTGAACCGGTAAGGCAGTTCATCATTCACCCAATCGCAACAATAGCGCAGCCCTGCTTCGCGGAGCAAATCTGGTGTGTCCCAACTTTGCGACCGCGCTATAGAGAGCCAACCTTGCGGGCGCGTGCCTGTCGCGCGTTCCAAGCTCTCAAGCGACCTGGCAATCAGCGCCCGTTCCTCATCGACCGGAACGCCTGTTGCAATTGTGCCGTTCATGTCGGTCGAGTGCGCGATAACTTCATGTCCCGCGGCAACAATGTCGGCGATTAGTTCGGGATAACGCTCGGCAATCGCACTGTTGGTGGCAAAGCTTGCCTTCATTCCTGCTTTCGCAAACCCGTCCAGCAGACGGTAGACACCGACGCGATTGCCATAATCACGCGCGGTATAGTGGCGATAGTCGGGATAGGCCGTCTGGATATGCCCCGGCGCCCGGAAAGGAGTGTCGTTCGGCACGATCGGGAACCATTCGAGGCTCACGCAGGCCCATATAGCGACCGATTTACCGCCAGGCCAGATAACCGGCTTTCGTTCATGAATTGCGGACCAGCGATACATTTCATGATCATAACCATGACGACGCTTCGGATATTCGATGTAAGACGGGTCGAGCGTCATCGCTGCGCGCTCCTAATCTGCTCCCTATAGGCATCGACAATGTCCCCCGCCCGCGTCAGCCATGCCCGCCCGTCAGCGGCAATGTGACGCAGCGCCTCCTCGAACGGCCCAATGCGATGCGGCTGGCCGATCAGATAAGCGTGCAAGGGAATGCACATCACCGTGCCGCCTTCATCCGCCAGCCGCTCATATTGCCGAACCAGCGTATCGGCATATTCGCGCGGGCTCATATTGTAGACGAAGAAACCGTAATGGTCGTTAACCTCTAGGCTGTAGGGTATCGAGACAAGGTTGCCGGTCGCGGTCTTCACCGGTTGCACCTGATCGTCATGATATAGGTCGCAGGTGTAATCGAGGCCATATTCCGCGATCAGATCCAGCGTATGCGGTGTGTGGGTCAGCGCAGGCGCAAGCCAGCCGCGTATTATCTGGCCCGTAGCCGCCCGAACCGTCGCAATCGAATCTTCGATGATTGCGCGTTCCTGCTCCTCCGACATATCATAGGCATAACGGGTGTTGTAAATACCGTGGCTGAAAAACTCCCAGCCGCGTTTCACGCCATCAGCGACCACTTCGGGATGATGCTGACACATTGCAACCGACAGCGACACCGAGCCCGGAAAACCATGCTTTGTCATTACATCGGCCATGCGCCAGTGCGACACGCGATTCGAATGGTCGCGATGGCTATAGCCGACAACATCGGGGTGCGGTTTGGTCCATGGCTTGCGCTTGGGATGCGTCGGCGGATCGATCTCATAATATTCCAGATTGGGTGCCACCCACACAGCAACCGATTTCCCGCCGGGCCACGTGATTTTCGCACGGCCGCGATACGGCGTATAGTCGTAGAGGTCTGGATCAGCCTCGCCTTCGTGCATCAACGTGCCTCCAGCCAGTCGAGTACCACCTGTACCGGCTCGACATCGGCATATTTCAGCTGCAGATCCGTGAGGTTGGCGAAGTGATAGCTTTCATGCTTGTCGGCGCAGGTCTCGATCGGGACGATCGTCCGATAGCCATGTGAAAGCGCATCGACTGCTGTCGCACGAACGCATCCAGAGGTGCTGCCGCCTGTTACCACCACGGTGTCGACCTTGTGCCACACCAAATAGCTTGCCAGTGGCGTTTCAAAAAAGGCGCTCGGCATTCGCTTGGTGAACTGCATGTCATCGGGGTCGATCTGGCAACGGGAATCGAACGCATGCCGATCTGCGCCATATTTGATGTTTTGCAGCGAATCAGGCGTATCGGTCCGTGTGCCCCAGACCCCGGCATCGCCGGCATTGTCCATATATCCGACACGCGACCAGATGACCGGCATCCCCTTCTCACGCGCTCGCCGAGAGATGATATTGGCATATTCGATTTGTTTCGGATCGGTTTCGTACGCGGTCGGAAACAGGTCGGTGCGGGTATAGGCCTGCTGGAAATCGACGTTGACGATAGCCAGCTTTTCGCCGAATCCAAATTTCTTGCGGGCGGGATTGGCCATGACTTCTTCGAACAACTGCCTCGCCGTCTTGCCATCGCAGACCATCTTTGTACCGATAAGGGCCGCCATTTTCTTCTCCTGCACTTGCCAGCCTTTTGCCCAAGCGATAAGGGCTTGTCGAGAGCAATTTGTCCGGACAACTTTTTACGCATGAACGTGACCCGCCATTATCTGACAATCAATGGGCGCAAGGTTCATTACCGCCTGGCGGGCAAAGGCCCACCTTTGCTGATGGTACACCAAAGCCCGCGCTCGTCAGCCGAATACACCGAACTTATGACGATATGGGGCCAGCATTTCACCTGCATCGCCCCCGATACGCCCGGCTTCGGACAGTCCGATCCGCTGCCGCAGGCTAACCCCGACATCAACGATTACGCCGATGCAATAGTCGACTTTGGCCGTGCTCTGGGCCTCCAAAAGACGGCGGCTTACGGCTTCCACTCAGGTGGTATCATCCTCGTGACAGCAGTAAAACGCCATCCAGGGATGTTCCACGGCATGGCCGTCGGCGGATATGCGATCTGGACGCCCGAGGAGATGGCGATCTTTGGCGAATCCTACATCCCGCCCTTCCGCCCGAGTGCTTATGGCGAACATTTGACCTGGCTATGGAACCGGATCCTCGAACAAAGCTGGTTCTTTCCGTGGTTCGACGTGCGCGGCGAAACCCGGCTGTCGCTGGCGCATGACGATCCTGCGCTCGTGCACGCCATTGTGCGCGAAATGCTGGATTCAGGCGACGCCTATCGGCTTGGCTATGGCGCAGTGCTACGTGCGCCGCGCGATATCCCGCCGCCTGACGCCATCACCCCGCCGGTACTTGTCATCGCCTATGATGGCGACCCGCTTCAGGCTCATATCGACCGTTTGGGCAACATGCCTGCCGGGTGGGAAGCTCGCAAGGTCGCGACGCCCGCCGACTTGCATGAGGCTTGTCTCCTCTTTCTTCAGCGGCTCCCGGCATCCGCCTGTCCGGCTCTTGCCCAAGATGGCGATGCGGGCTTTGTGCATATCAGCACCGGGGCCTTTGACGGTTCGATCCATTGGCAGGGCATCAAAGGCAGCCGGGAACTGACATTGCATCCACCGGGTCGTGAACTCGATACAGGCGATTTGGCCATCGACCTGCCGGGTCATGGGCTGTCAGACGGCTGGCGAGCCGCACCGCCGACCGACTGGCAAGAATGGCAGGCTGTGATCGACGAGGTTCGGGCGATTCTGGGGGCGACATCGACTGTTTTCCCCGAACTGGAAAAAGGTGATCCCGAGCGTCTGTTCCCTGACCTGTCACCCGACCGCTTCGGTAACTATCTGACCAAAGCATGGTCCATTGTACGCGCCCGTCACTTCTTTGCGCCGTGGTACGAAGCGAATGCCAGCAATGCGATTGCATTCGACCAGGACATCATTGCGCCAGAGGCACTCGCCTCAGATCACCGCGCCCTCATTAGAGCCAGCGCCGCGCGCGCCTATCATCTTGCATTGTTACAAAGGGAAGGACGGTAAACATGGGTATCCGCGAAGACATGCCGCTGCTGGCGCGCCATGAAGGTGTCTGGGACGGAGTCTACAGCTATTTCAACGACCGGGACGAGTTGATCGACCAGCATAAATCGCGCCTTTTCTGCCGCTTTCCCGACGGTGGCCCGCACCCCTATCACCAGACCAACCACTATATATGGGATGATGGACGCACGGACGTCCGCGATTTTCCCGCTGAATATCGCGACAAGCGTGTGTGGTGGGACAATGAACTCATCAAGGGCTGGGCAGCTGAAGTCGGGCTCGACGAATATAATCGTACCGTCATGTTATACTGGCAGCGTCAGGGCGATCCGTTGCTGTACCTGTACGAAATGATCCAGATTTCGGACGATGGCCAGAACCGCTGCCGTACCTGGCACTGGATTCGAAACGGCAAGCTTGAAACCCGTACCGCTATTCAGGAAAGGCTGGTGACCAAAGACTGGCGCTCGCTGGAGGGATAACTGGGACAACCGCAAACCCTGTTCGAGAAGATCTGGAACGCCCATCTCGTGACCGATTTGGGTGGCGGGTACGCCTTGATCGCCATAGACCGGATTTTCCTTCATGAAAGGACGGGGGCTGCGGCATTGAAGTCAATGGCGGACGCGGGACGCAAAGTGAGCGATCCAGCGCGTGTGTTCGCGGTGATGGACCATATCGTCGATACCAGGCCCGGACGTGGCGACGGCACGCTGATGCCCGGTGGTGCGGCGTTTATCACCGAAACGCGCGCCGCCTGCCACGCTGCGGGGATTACCCTGTTCGACGTTAACGACCCTGAACAGGGCATCACCCATGTTATCTCGCCGGAGCTAGGCATCGTCCTTCCGGGCTGCACGTTGATTGCACCCGACAGCCACACATGCACCCAAGGTGCGTTCGGTGCGCTGGCGTGGGGGATCGGATCGAGCGAAGCGGAGCACGCAATGGCGACAGGCACGTTACGCGTTGCCAAGCCAAGGACCATGCGCGTTACCTATTCCGGGAAGCTTCGTCATGGCGTCACTGCCAAGGATATGGTGCTTCGCCTGCTGGCCGATCATGGTGCTGGTGGCGGTGCAGGGCATGTCGTGGAATTCGCAGGCGATGCGGTCGCCGCGCTGGATATGGAGGCGCGGATGACGCTGTGCAACATGGCAACCGAATTCGCAGCCTTTACGGGCTTGATCAAGCCAGATGCGGTCACCCTCGCCTATTTGGAAGGACGCCGATACGCGCCTGATCCGCTTCCCGGCTGGTCGGATTTGATCACAGACGAAGATGCGGCTTTCGACCGTGAAATCCTTGTCGAAGCCGATAGCATTGAGCCCATGGTAAGCTGGGGCACGTCGCCGGAACACAGCATTGCCTTATCATCGGCATTGCCCGACAATGCAGATGCTAAAGTGTTGAATTATATAGGTCTGCATGCTGGCCAGAAAATCGACGGCACGTCCATCGACGTTGCCTTCATCGGTAGTTGCACCAACAGCCGCCTTTCCGACCTGCGCCGCGCCGCTGACATCGTTCGCGGCAAGCATGTTGCGAATGGCGTCCTTGCACTGGTGGTGCCGGGTTCCTCGTCGGTCAAACGCGCTGCGGAAGCCGAAGGACTCGATCAGGTCTTTACGGACGCCGGTTTCCAGTGGCGCGAAAGCGGCTGCTCGCTTTGCTTCTATGCCGGAGGAGAGAGCTTCCCGCCTGGCAGTCGGGTTATTTCTTCGACCAACCGCAATTTCGAGGGACGGCAAGGTCCGGGCATCAGGACGCATATTGCCAGTCCGGAGGTCGTAGCCGCCAGCGCCATTGCGGGCAGGATAACAGCTCCATGACGCCCTTTGCGGTCTTGACCTCGATCGTCGCACCGTTGCCGCACGACAATGTGGATACCGACACAATCATCCCCTCGCGCGAGATGAAGAGCACAGGCAAATATGGATTGGCCGAAGGTTTGTTTGCTCCATGGCGTTATGTCGACGTGGCAACGCGAAAAGAAAACCCGGATTTCATTCTAAACCAGCCCGAATACCGTGCCGCGCAAATCCTGGCGAGCGGCGCAAATTTTGGCTGCGGATCGAGCCGCGAACATGCCGTGTGGGCTTTGGCCGAATACGGAATCAGATGTGTCATTGCAGAGAGCTTTGCACCGATTTTCTACAACAACTGTATCCGCAACGGGCTTGCACCGGTCGTTCTGCCGAAAACCGTCATCAGCACACTGGCGGGCGGTACGGCGACGATCGATCTTGCCGCCCAGACGGTTAACGGACATCGCTTCGAGATCGATCCGGAGGCAAAAATGATGATGCTTGAGGGACTGGATGCCATCGATCTGACGTTGAAACATCGCGATGCCATCGCCGTCTGGCAAGCCAAAGACCGGGCCGTCCGCCCATGGATCTATCTATGACCGGAATTCTTGTTTCCGAAGTCGGGCCTCGCGACGGGTTGCAATCCACGCAGCGGGTCATGCCGCTTGAAGCAAAAAAGGCCTGGATCAAGGCCGAGGCCGAAGCTGGCGTGCGCGAGATTGAGGTGGGCAGCTTTGTGCCACCTTCGCTGTTGCCGCAGATGGCAGACACTCCGGAACTGGTAGCTTTTGCAAGAACAATCCCCAATCTCAATGTCGTTGCGCTTGTCCCGAACGCAAAGGGTGCTGCAAGGGCAGCCGAGGCCGGGGTTCATGGCATGTCGATTCCCTTTTCTATGTCAGAAACGCACAGCCTCAAAAATCTCCGCAAATCGCATCCCGAGATGATCGAGGAAATCCGCGTTGTTGCAGAGATAGCTCGCGATGCGGACATCCATTTCGCGGTCGGCCTGTCGACAGCTTTTGGCTGCACAATGGAAGGCATGATCGGCGAAGACAATGTGGTGCGCCTCGCCGAGCAAGCCGCAAATGCGGGCGCACAGGAATTCAGCCTGTCCGACACCACAGGCTATGCCGATCCTGCCCAGGTCAAACGGCTTGTCCGCAAGGTGCGCGCAGCAGTCGGCGCGGACCGGATGACCACGCTCCATCTGCACAATACGCGCGGCCTCGGACTTGCCAATGCGCTGGCAGGGCTCGAGGAAGGCATCACCACGCTCGATGCATCGCTCGGAGGTATCGGCGGTTGTCCGTTCGCCCCCGGGGCGTCGGGAAATATCGTAACAGAAGATCTGGTCTTCATGCTTAACAGCATGGGTTACGATACCGGCATCGATCTCGAAAAATTGCTGAAAGTGCGAGAGATAGTCGCGGCTGCGTTGCCCGAGGAGCCGCTATACGGATTTACGCCGGATGCCGGGCTCACGCTGGACTATGGGACAAGGGGCAAGTCATGAGCGACGCGCCATTATCGGGCATCCGCGTTGTCGAGTTCACCCATATGATCATGGGCCCATCGGTCGGCGCAATATTGGCCGCGCTGGGCGCAGAGGTAATCCATGTCGAGCCTATCGGCGGCGACAGGACACGGACCCTGCTGGGTTCGGGCGCAGGATATTTCCCGACTTTCAACCGAGGTAAACAGAGCATCTGCATCGACCTGAAATCGCAAGACGGGATTGGCGTGGCACGCAGATTGATCGACAGCGCCGACATATTGGTCGAAAACTACCGTCCCGGCGCGATGGACAGGCTTGGCCTCGATTACGACCGCTTGGCGATCAGCAATCCCGGACTGATATACTGCTCTGCCAAAGGCTTTCTATCCGGTCCCTATGAAGAGCGGACCGCGCTGGATGAGGTCGCGCAAATGATGGGCGGGCTTGCCTATATGACCGGCCCGCCTGGACAACCTTTGCGGGCCGGATCGAGCGTGGTGGATATTACGGGCGGCATGTTCGGCGTAATCGCAGTGCAGGCAGCGCTCGAAGAACGGCACCGGACCGGCAAGGGCCAGAAGGTCCAGTCGGCCTTGTTCGAAACCACCGTCTACCTGATCGCGCAACATATGGCGCAGATGGCGGTAACGGGGAAGGCGGCGGCACCGATGCCGGCGCGCATATCGGCTTGGGCAGTCTATGATGTCTTCGAAACCAGGGACGACCCCATCTTCATCGGCGTTGTCACCGATTCGTTATGGGAAAAATTCTGCACCTTGTTTGGGCTGGACGAGCTTTGGGCGGATGAATCACTGCGCGCCAACAATGTCCGGGTGCAGGCGCGCGACCGGATCATTCCGGTTATCCGAGCCATGATCGCAGGCTATACGCGTCAGGAAGTCATCGATAAGTTGGAGGGCACCGGGCTTCCCTTTGCCCCCATTGCCCGGCCCGAGGATATGTTCGATGACCCGCATCTGAACGCAAGCGGTGGACTGGAGCGGGTCACGCTTACCGATGGTACTGAAACCAGATTGCCGTTGATGCCTATCGAAATGGCCGGACGCCGCCTCGGGCAATCACCCTCCATTCCGAAAAGCGGCGAACATACCGACAGATTGCTTGTATCGCTCGGCTATGATGCGACCGTTATCGCAGAATTGCGCAATTGCGGCGTGGTTGAATAATCTGCTTCAGCCAAACCAAACCAGCGCCAGTGCGGCAAGCGCCAGAAAGCTGCCTAGAGGCAGAGCCGACTGGCTGCCGGAGCTTGCGAAATGCCGATAAATGGCTGTTACAATACCAAACAGGCTGGCAAGAAATAGGATAATGGGCAGGGCATGCCATCCGAGCCATAGCCCCAGCGCCGCGAACAGCTTCGGGTCGCCTGCGCCCATTCCCTCTCGCTTTCGCAGCACTTTGTAGATTTGCCGGATAGCCTCCAAAGTCAAAAATCCGGCGCCTGCACCAATCAAGCGGTCGAGGGTTTCAATATCGGGCCAGACCATGGGTGCGAAGATGACGCCCCCCACAGCGAGCAGAATGACAAGCCTGTCGGGGATCCACAGATGGTCATAGTCCAACATGACAATAGGCAGCAGCAGCCAGCCAAACAGCATGGCGCCCAACGCCATTGCAGGTGGGAGGAGCAGGCCCGAAATCACAGCAATTGAAGCCGCTACCAATTCGATGATAACCGGCCGCATCCCAATGCGTTGATTGCAATGGCGGCACCGACCGCGCAGCGCAATGTAAGACAAGACAGGCAGGAGATCACGGATACCGAGAGTCGTCCGGCAAATGTCGCAACGCGAGCGACCTTCAGCCACGCTCTCGCCCACTGGCCAACGGCTGCAAAGCGCGGCGATGAAGCTACCCCATATCAACCCGAGTAACGCGCCGAAAACAGGCAGGACCCAAATCGGGAGATGCGCAAGCAGTTCCCCGATGCTGTCAGCCAGCAAGGTCAGAAGCGACCTTTCCGTACCAGCCTGTAACCTCCGGCAACCGGCTGGAAACCGGCCAGCGCCAGCATCGCCGCCTGCTCGACACGGTCGCCTTCGATCAAGACAGTAGCGCTATAGGATCGGTCCGTGCCTATACGAATGTCGACATGCTCCATCGCCGACTGGCTCAACAACGGAATAAGCAAATCACCCCCGTCGCATCGCGGCTTACCCAAAAGACCGTTCGGCAGGTCGAGACCGGCAACACCTGCTGGCGCGGTCAGCCTCACGCTGCCGGATGCCTCCGCGCAACGACCCGACCTGAAGCGCACCGAAAAATCGGTAAACTGCAAATTCTCTGCAGGCAAAGGCTGGAAAAGCGTGGCGACGGACACAGTGGCCGTCAGACCTTCAATCGAATAGCCACCGGGTCGACGGGTCACTTTGCCCGAAACTCCGGGGGCGAAAGGCGCGTCACCGCGCGAGAACGACATTTGCGCGCGGCCCAGCAGCAACGGGAGAAAATGCAACCGCGCATTCACATCGCCTACTGCCACCCGTCCTATTTGCAAATCACGTATCGAGCCATCCCAGACAATGCCTTCGACTTTCCGCGCTGTCAGGACATTATCGGGCAGAACCGTGCGGAGCGGCATGAATATGATCGCGGCCAATATCAGGAGAGCGGCGGCGCCAACAAATATACTTCTCTGCCTGTTCATTATCGTGTCCGCCGCAGCCGAGCGTCAACGGTTATTGTCCCCGCCGAATTTCCCCGCAAAGTGAGGCTATCGGTCTGCAAGCCCTGACCCTCCAGCGATGAAAGCCAGCCGAGCAAAGCCGGTGCGCGTGCCTGATCGATCCGGAAGCTGATCTGGCCGGGTGCGGTGCCATCGGATTTCAGCAAATCGAAACCGCTCTCCGCAGCACTCTGCGTCACGACAAGATCGATGTCCGCCTCGGCTGCTATGGCATTGCTTGATTTGGTCGACGTTGCCCGCGCCGCCAGCGCTTCGATCCGCCCGCGCCGCTCGACAGCTTCATCATGCGCCGTTCGCGCTTCGTCGATTGCCGACAATGCCGGCATGATGATTCCAAAAACGAGTATGACAAGCGCCGCTAGAATTCCCGCCAACCCGACGAGACGCTGTTCGCGAGGACTTAATCCCCTGTACCAGGATTTCAGCGCGTCGATCATTGCATCCTCATGCTGAAGTCGACCAGCGTTGCACCGCTATTGTCCTGCCGCGGCGTGGCGGTTACGCGAAATCCGTCCTGCTGAATAGCGATCAGCGCAGCGTTGATCGCATCGGCGTTCGGCGCGGCCATGACCGCCAACAATATGCCGTCATTCCCATAGCGAAGCTCACGCAATGTGACGTTAGGCGAGGCTTTGACCGCTTTCCACAACCCGGCAGACAGCGGGCCCAAATCGCCTGTGCCGATGCCTTTCTGCTGAACAGCGCGCACCAGCAAAAGCTCTGCCTGCGCGATATCCTTTATAGACGGGTCGATCCGCTGCGCAGCCGCCAGTGCACGTTCATTTTCGGCGGTCGTTGCCATCCGATATTTCGCCCATGTCACGGCGCCTAGCAGCATTGTCGCGCCGACCAATGCCACCATCAGTCGGTTGATCCACTTTCGCTGTTGTGCGGTCGCAAAGACGGTGCGCGTACGTTTGGCAAAAGCACCACTTCGAAGATTCAGGAGCGGGTTTCGGCTGGTTGCGAAAAGCGAAGCTTCCACCTGTTCTCTCGAAAGCTCGCGCAGCGGCGCATTTCCGACCAGCATCGTCTGGAACACCGGTTCGTCCGGTATGGCAAAATCCACGCCGCGTAGGGCCGTTACGCCCGCAAATTCTATACGCAGTACATTGTCAGGAGCCCTGGGCACGGCAAGCCCCAGCGGTGTGACGATATCCGGACTAATGCCCTTTGCAAGCAGTCGGCCCAGCCCATATTCCATTTTTTCCGGCGCAATGGCGGCGCTAACGACGGCCTCGCCCATATGGCTACTTGCGCCATGCACGGGTCCAAGCGATTGTTCGGCAAGTCGAAGCAGTGCCACGCTTTCCGCCTGGCGCGGTTGCAGGTCGGGCAAACTGGTCCAGATACAGCGGACATCTTCCTGCCGGACTATCGCCATCACCGGCCAATCATGACTCTCCGTATATTGCGAAAGCGTCGATAACTCCTGCCAGCCACTATCGTCAGCACGCCAGATCACCGGGTCGTCGAAATCGCTCGACGGCAATATCGTTATCAGAACCGGCGCTGAGCCGGCCTCCTCGCTCACCGGACTTCCCCCCAACTGCGCCAGATGACCCGCGCCGGGGCAGGCGTTGCGTCGATCATCGACTGCCCCTCCAGCACGAGGTCGCCATTGGTCACGCGTGTTTCCAGCAAGAAATATTCGCTCGTCAGTTTAACCTGCCCTTGCACCTGCTGCGACGGTTGCAACGCCGCCATTTCCGGCGCCCCCCAGAATCGAATCAGGCTGCCATAACCGCTTGATGGCCGCTTGGCGAGATAGCTACGCGCCGATTGCAACCCAAGCGCCCCCGGTGGAAACAGCATCGCCAGCAAGGGGGCCTGTTCGGGTAGCAATGTGTTGACATTCAGCGGTGACAAGATTGGTTCGGGCAGCGCACAGATCCATCTGCTGAGCCGTGAGTAGACCTCTTGAGTGACGCCTTTGACCGCGCGAAACTCGCTTGCGTGCGAATACAGACGGTTTGCTGTCAGATATGGTACGGACGAACCGCGATATGCCTCATCTTCCGCTCCGCCCGGGACCGCCATGCTATCGCTGTCCGCCCAATCGGCTGCGGCTGCCGCGACCGGGATTGCGCTATTCTGGTCGATCCCCAACGACACCATCAGCGAAACCAGCTGTTGCTGGCCATAGCTGCTGGCGAACAACTTGCCATTATCTTCCGTGACCAGACTGTTGAGGTTGAAACAATTGGCGCCGTCACGGACCACGGCGGCGGCGGTTCCGATTGGCACGGGCAAGATCTGCTCCCGACCAAGCCAGCCGCCTTCGAGCGTAGTCTGCGCGGCATCGCGCGCAACCAAATCCTCAATACGCGCTGCGGCGATGTTTTCCGCCGCATAAGAGAATATTCTGGCCTGTGTGAGAGAATTGCCGTTGGCCGTCAGGCGACTTGAAAGCGTCAGGCGGTCAAGCGTTGTCGCGGCGATGACCGCCAGCACTGCGACCATCAACAGCACCGACAACAACGCCGCGCCTCGCTCTGAACCGGACTGTAACATCACCCTTGATCGCCGCGGGGCAGCGCAGGCTGCAGCCGCGTTTGCGGACCGACCAGAAACAGCATGCGTTGTTCGGCGACACCTTCGGCGGTTAGGCGCAGCTCCATCGCCCGTGGCAGTGCAGATGGATCGGTGGCGGTCCAATCGTCTCGCCATTCGCCCTTGTCATCGCGGAAACGCAGCGATACCCCGGTCACATTTTCTACCAGTACGCCCGCTTCGTCCGGACTCGCACCATCGAGCATTGGCCAATTAAGTCGCTGCAGCTTTCCGTCGCGAAGCATATAGGCCACGCGCTGCAGGTTTGCCCGCGGTGCTTCGTCGAGGTTGGTCCAGCCGGCACGAACAAACCCGAACAATATATTGGGTTCTCCACTTTGGTCTTGCGACCACGCAGGTACGGGTTGGCCGGAGGTATCGCGCACCGGCCTCGGTACCGTTTGGGCGAGATCCGCCTCGAGCGCATTGGCAAGCCTCTTGAACCGTGCCTGCTGCTCGAGCCTCGCTTTGACCGCGATTTGGGTGTCGCTTCCGGAACGGAGCAATGTCACCCCTGCCACCGAAATCAGCGCGAATATCGCCAGTGCGACAAGCAGTTCCACCAGCGTAAAGCCTGCTTC
The DNA here is from genome assembly GCA_016742125.1 of Sphingomonadaceae bacterium. GTDB lineage: Bacteria > Pseudomonadota > Alphaproteobacteria > Sphingomonadales > Sphingomonadaceae > Sphingorhabdus_B. The sequence goes on from JACVCM010000024.1 coordinate 25,949, forward strand.
GGAGGGGCGGACATTGCTCACTGTTCGACCGGTCTTGCGATAGTCAGCTGCGCGGTGCGCCGCCCCGCCTTCCCTGTACCTGCCACATAAATGTCGACGCGTAACAACCGCGCATCGTCCGTCTTGCTACTATCCGCCGTCCAGCGCCAGACCTGCCCGCCATTTGTTTCTTCCCCACTGGTCTCGCCGAGCGTCGGCGGGGAAGGGTTGGACAATATTTCGACGGCAACATTGCGGGCTACCTGCCATGCCAGACCACTCTCCCCCAAATCGGCGGTCGAGCGAACCGAATAACCCTGCAGCCTGACCATCGCGAGTGCAGCGAGGCTGAAGATTGCCAGCGCGACCATGATCTCCAGCAGCGTAAAACCGTTGGGATATGAATGCTGCTTATCGGGCAACGCGGACATCCCCCGTTGCTGACAGATTGACGCGTGCGACGCCATCTCCACGCTTTATTGAAATGGTTGCGGTCGTGGACGGCAAACCGGTGCTGTCGAAAGCGACCCTTGTTTGACGCGCACCGGCCATCTCGACCGAAGTTCCACGTCGCCAGTTGCTGGTTGTAAAGGGTGCCTGCGACAGTGGCGTCCAGCTCCCACGGAACCGGGTTTCGAAGCCGTAGCCGGACGGCCTGATCCAGATCGCCATTGTGCGCGATTGTAATATCGCTTGATCGCGGAGCGCCGCGATACGTGCTGCCAGCTGTTCGGCCTCGTTGCGCGCACCGCCATCGGGCGACCGGGCTGTCATCACCACGGCAGCGCTGGCAAGTCCGATGATGAAGATCACCACCATCAGTTCCACCAGCGTAAAGCCGCGCTCACTATCCCGAATGCAAGATGCTCGCGGCGTCTTACTCGCCGTAGATATCCGCATTTTCATTCTCGCCGCCCGGTGCGCCATCGGCACCCAGCGAATAAATGTCGAACGCGCCATTACGGCCTGGATTGCTGTATTGATAGGGTCGGTTCCATGGATCGTTTGGCAACTTCTTGATATAGCCTTCGGTACGTCCACCTGCCCCGGCGGGCGGCGTAACCAGTGCCTGAAGGCCAAGCCCCGCGTCGGGATAGGTGAGATTGTCCAACCTGTAGGTTTCCATCGCCTGCCCCAGAACCGCGATGTCGGCCTTTGCCTTTTGAACCATGGCCTTGTCCTGGTTTGGCAGCACGTTAATCGCAACGACGGTGGTCAGCAAGGCAAGGATGAAAAGCGTGACCATCATTTCGACAAGGGTGAAGCCATTCGGCTGCGGCTTGTCTCGATATTTCGAGGCGGGATAAGCGGGATCGGTGAAAAGCCGGAAAAGAAAGCGCAACATGTCTAAAGTCCCGTGAGATTTTGCAGTTGGAGGATAGGCAATAATATCGCCAATATGAGGACAGCCACAACCCCGCCCATGGCGACAATGATCATAGGTTCGAGCATTGACAGGGCAGCGCTGGTAAAATTATCGAATTCGCGCTCGAGATATTCCGCGGCGCGTTCGAGCATCAGGTCAAGCTGACCCGCGCTTTCGCCGCTGGCAGCGAGGTACACCAATAATGGCGGGAACACTCCGCTCGTTCGCATTGCACCCGACAGGCTGCCCCCGCCACGCACTGCCTCCACAATATCGTCATTGGCATTGGCGAGAACTTTGTTCCGAATGGTGCCGCCGGTTAGTTTCAGCCCTTCGAGCAGTGGTAAACGACTCGCCACCATTGTCGCCAGGGTCCGCGCCATTCTCGCCGCATGTAGGTTGCGGATAAGCTTGCCGATCAGCGGCAGGCGCAAAACCGTCCGGTCCACCGAAAGCCTGAACGCGGGCTGCTTAAGTGCCTGCCAGAAGAGAAACGCGGCGACCGCAAATACTGCCAGCAATGCCCACCAGTAACTGGCAAGAAATGCCGAAATGCCGATCACAATGCGAGTGATTAACGGCAATTGCTGGTCGACATTGTCGAACTGTTCCACCACGCGAGGCACGACCGACACCATCAGGCCCATCACGACCAGAATGGCGACAAGCGACAGTATCGCGGGATAGGCGAGGGCTCCGATCAGCTTGCCACGCATCTCGGCCTGACGTTCGAGCAGTGCAGCCAGCCGTTCGGCTATAAGCGGTAATGTCCCCGCACCTTCACCTGCTGCAATCATCGCGCGATATAACGCGGGAAAGCTTGCGCTCTCGCGGCGCATCGCATCGGAAAGACGCTGACCTTCGACTACGCCGCTATGCACGTTGCCCAATATCTCACGCACATGCGCCTGTTCGCTCTGGCGACTGATGGTACGGAGCGCTTCTTCAAGTGGGCTGACCTGGACAAGCGAAGATAATTGCCGTGTGAAAAGCGTAAGTTGCTTGGCCGACAGCTTCCGCCGCCTGATGGGCAACGCAGATAGTGCCGACTGGCGCGCCGGTGCAGGTTCGACGCGAACGACGTAGAGCTTTTTTTGGGCCAATGCCTCGCGTGCCAGATCGTCATTGGCTGCCGCAATACGCCCGGGCTTTTCGCGACCCTCCGGATCGATCGCGTGC
>JACVCM010000024.1:28482-37512 GCA_016742125.1 Sphingomonadaceae bacterium
TTCGCCCCCCCCCCGGATCGATGCGGGCCCAGGGAAAGTCAGGCAGGAAAAATGTCCCCCCGCCGGGAAATGCGGATCGCTTCTTCGGGAGTGGTTTCGCCCGCGCGGACCAGTTTGCGTGCGGCGGCAGAGAGGTTGGGCTGGTTCAGGAAAGCATGGCGCGACAATATCGCTTCATCACCGCCATCGTTGATCAGGCGGCGTAATGCGTCATCGATCCGAACCGCCTCGAATACGCCGATGCGTCCCTGATATCCCGTACCTTTGCATTCCGGGCAACCGGCAGCCTTGTAAACGACCGTACCCCGGTCGAAACCCAGCAGCGAAGCCACACTCCCATCCGCCTGCACCGGCTCGCGGCACGTGCGACACAGCCGCCGCACCAGTCGCTGCGCGATGACGGCGCGGAGCGTCGACGCCAGAAGGAAGGGTTCGACCTTCATATCGCGCAGACGTGTGATCGCGCCCAGCGCATCGTTGGTGTGTACGGTAGACAGAACCAGATGCCCCGTCAGCGCCGCCTGCACTGCAATATCGGCGGTTTTGCGATCGCGGGTTTCGCCCACCATGACCACATCGGGATCCTGGCGCAGGATGGCCCGCAGGCCCGCCGCGAAGGTCATTCCGACCTTCGAGTTTACCTGTGTCTGGCCTATACCCTCAACCGCATATTCGACGGGGTCCTCGACAGTCAGGATATTACGGCTGCCATCGTTCAGTCGCTTGAGACCCGCATAAAGTGTTGTCGTTTTGCCCGATCCGGTCGGACCGGTGACCAGGATGATCCCATTCGGTTCAGCCAGCGCATCGCCTAATATCGTGAGCGCATCATCCGACATGCCAAGGAGGTCGAGGGAAATGCCTGCATTGTCCTTGTCCAGGATACGCATCACCACTCGCTCGCCTGCGCGGCTGGGCAGTGTCGACACACGCACGTCGATCAGCTTTCCGCCCAGCGTAAGGCCAATGCGGCCGTCCTGCGGAATACGCCGCTCGGCGATGTCGAGACGCGCCATGACCTTGATACGGCTTACGACAACCGGTGCGACGTTGGCGGGAAGGCGCAGTTTCTCCTGCAATACGCCGTCATTGCGCATCCGCACGACAAGCCCGGTTTCATAAGGCTCGACATGAATGTCGGAAACGCCCTGCCGGACCGCTTCCGCGATGATGCCATTGATTAGGCGGATAACCGGAGCGTCATCGGCACTATCAAGCAGATCGTCGGCGCTCGGGAGCATGTCGGACAGCAGATCGCTGTCGCCCGTGCCAATGGATCCGGCCATCTCCGCCGCCGATCCGTCCATCGCATAATGATCGGACAGATAGCGGTCGAATGTCGCGGCATCTGCCACCTCTACGTCGAAGGGCATTGAGAGGTACCGGCGCACTTCCAGCAGCATGAGCGGATCGGCCCCTTCGCGCATCGCTACCAGAAGACGGTCTCCCGCTTCGCGGCGCAGCACAAGCCCATGCCTTTTTGCAAAAGCGTAAGGGAGGTCGACCGGCGGCAGCGAAATCGCAGGGGCGGCAGCATCGGCGGCGGCTTCGGAAACAATTTTCTCGCCGCGGCCGATTTTCATGGCTGGCCTCCATTTGTGGTGGAAACCGCGCTCGGTGGCACCTCGATGGGCTGCACCGGTTCCGCAGCCGGTCGCTCCAGCCTGCCGGTGGCGCCGATCAATGTGTCGTTGGGCCCAACTGCCGGTGCAACCGGGGGCGTTGCCCCCATATAGTCGCGCAGCAATTCATCGATGCTGGGTTCGATATCGGGGTTTCGCGCCAATTGCATCCCGCGTACATAATCATAACGACGCGCCGTCATGGCGTCGCCATCGGCACGGTTACGCAAGATTGTCGGCCGGATGAAAACCATCAAATTGGTCTTCGTCCGGCTGCGGCTGCGCGATTTGAACAGTTCGCCAATCAAGGGGATGTCGCTGAGCAGCGGTATTCGCTCTATGGTCCGCCGTTCATCATCGTTGAGCAATCCGCCGATAGCCAGCAATTGGCCGTCACCGACGGTCAGCGTCGTTTCAAACTCACGCTTGTTGAGAATGAGATCGCTTGAGCGTGAAGATACCGGCCCGGCGACGCTCGATACCTCCTGTTTCAGGAATAGTTTGACGTCACCTTGCGCGTTAACCTGGGGTGTCACCTCAAGCTTGATACCCACTTCCTGACGCTGGACGGTCCGAAATGCATTTTCGAAATTTGCCGACAATTGTTCGCCTGTGCTGACCGGCACTTCCTGGCCAACAAGGAACTTGGCCTTCTGATTGTTCAGCGTCACTATATGCGGAGTGGCAAGCAGGTTCGATTCAGTGTCGGCCGCGATCGCATTGATAATCGTACCAAAAACCGCATTCTTGCCGATATCCAGCGCGAAACCGCCGAAACCGCCTGTCGCACTCAAAATCGATGCCGCCGCTGCTTCCTGAAGACTGTCGCCCAATGCACTGCTGACAGTGGTGGTAGTCGTAGTCCCGTTGACGGTCGTGGTTTCACGTGTCAGTTCCTCGGCGCCGATCGCGCCGGCAATGGTCAAGATGTTGGGCGTCGCGTTGGAATAGTTGGTCGCTGCAAAAGGCAGGTTTTCGCCACCAACAAGAAATTGCACGCCAAGCCGTTTTGCTGCTTCATTGCCGATTTCGACAACGATGGCTTCGACAAGTACTTGCTCCGGCCGGCTGTCAAGCTGACGGATGAGCTCGCCCAAAGTGCGCTGCATTTCGGGGTTCGCTGCGACGATCAGCGCATTTGTGCCTTCATATCGCGTAACCACCACCGGGCCGCGACCACCGATGCCATTTATGCCCGAACCGGATGACGCTGCGACGACAGGGGATGGTACCGGCGCCGGTGAACCTCCGGTCTGCGCTCCCCCATTTGCCTGTGCTGCGGCAACTGGAGGCAATTCTGCACCTTGTGCGCCATTGCCTTGCCCACCGATCAGGGATTGCACGGTTTCGAGAAGGGTTTCTGCATTGGCATGTTCGAGACGATAAACACGTATTTCGGCACCCGACTGCGCGCGGGCATCGAGCTGCTTCGCCATCGCGGCAAAGCGTGCGACCGAAGTCGGGTCGCCGCGCAATGCAATAGCGTTGCTGCTGTCGATTGCCGCCACCGAGACTGGTGATCGTCCGCCCTCGCCACCACCTTGTCCCGCCAGACCCTGCAACGCCGAAGCGATTTCGCGCGCGCCGGCATTGTCGAGCGTGACGATCTGCGTTGCGGCGCTGTCGCGGTCGATCTGCCTGACAAGTTCGCGGATTCGGCGGATATTGTCGGCATAGTCGGCAACAACCAAGCTGTTGGCATTGCGGTTGGCCGTGATAGAGCCTTCGCGGCTGACCAGCGGGCGCAGGGTTTCCACGGCCGTGGTTGCGTCGATCGAACGCAGCCGAAAAACTTCGGTGACAAACTGGCTTGGCGCGGCAGCCCGACTGCCAACACGACTTGGCTGCGTGGCCGCACCATCCGACGGCTGAATCCGATAACCTCCGCCGCGCATCGGAATGGCCACCAATCCGTTGGCGCGCAGGGTGGACAGGAACACCTCAAAATATTCGGAACGCGACAGTGGCCGGTCGGTGACGACAGAGACCTTTCCGCTCACTCGCCCATCGACAATGAAGGTCTGCCCGGTCACGCGCGCTGCGTCCTGCACAAAAGCCCGGATATCGGCATCGCGGACATTCAGGCTGTGCTGCGCGGCCAGCGGCTCGGCAAAGACGAGCGCGGTGGATGCCAGCAATATGGTAAGTTTACGGATCACGGCTGTTCCAGATTCAGTGCAATGGGTACCTTGGACCCACCGCGTTCGACTTCGACGCTGAGGCGGGCACCCGGGCGGAGTTGGGAAGCTATGTCTGCGGCTGACGACACCGGCCGACCGTTAATCGCGACCACGACGTCACCCGGTTGAAAGCCAGCGGTGCGAAGCATTGTGCCATCGTCGCGCGGTTGCAGCACCAGACCGGTGACCCTACCCCCTTCGTTGCGCGGCGCAAAGCCAATGGATTTTTGCAGATTTTCGGCGTTCAGACCGCCAGTAGTCGCCATCGCAGGCTCACCAGGATTGTTGCCGGGATTCACCGTTTCAGCGGGAACCGACTGGTCGAGATAGAGCGATTCCTTCACACCGCCGCGCGACAATATGACATGATCGAACGCGACCGCGTCGAGCGTGACACCGGGCGCGACTTCTTCGCCGATGGCATAGCTGTTCTGGACACCATCCTCGCCCGCAATGATTGCCGAACCTCCACCCGAACTGGCGTTGCTGCGAATGCCGAAAAGTGTCAGGTTCAGGTTGGTTACATTGCCAGTGGCGCTATCTGTCGCGTCGCTGCGAAAAAATGGATCGAAGCCGGCAAACAGCGCCGCCCTGGCCGATTGCGGGACGATATTGACCTCTGCCTTGCGCCAGTCGCCCAACGGCCCAACCGGTGTCACGATTGTCCAGCATAGACGGGCGACCTGGATCGCCAGCAATACCGCCAAAATCCCGATCGCAAGATTAGCAAGCGGAACGGAGCGTAATCGGCGCGACTGCAACCTTACCCTGTCCGTCAGCGAAATTCCCACATCGTCCCCCGATGATTCTGCAAATCGAATGTGGGGCTAGGGTCCGCCCATGACTCGCGAATGACGCTATTATGACATATTGATGACGCGCTGCAATCCGCTCGCCAATCGCTGACAAAAATGACGGCGGCACGTCGGATGGACATGCCGCCGTGAGTGGGGGGCTGTAAAGATTTCTAGAAGTTGATCTCGACGCCAACCGACGCGCTGATCCCCTGCTTGTAGCGGTTATAGAAAACGATGTTATCGCCGCTCTCCTGGAACTCCTGATATTTGGTGTTTGTCAGGTTGCGAACTTCGAACTTCAGCTCTGCTTCCTTGCCCCAGACGGTGAAACCTTCACGCGCCACGAAGTCGAGCTGGAAGCCCGGCTTTTCCTTGATGTCGGGCTGTCCCGATGCGCCGCGGCTGGTGACGCGTTCGCTTGCATAGGTAAGCAGAAGCGTCTGCTGCGAAAGCCGTTCCGTATCCTCCAGACCAAGCTGCAGGTTGACGAGGTGGTCGGATTGCCCCGTCAGCGGCGAACCGTCGGTGAAAAAGTCGAGCGCACTGGTCGAGGCAGCGCCGAACACCGCAACCGGATCGCCAGCTTTCACGCTTATCTTCGACTTGGTGTAAGTGTAGTTGGCGATAACCACCGCCCGGCGGGTCGAGAAAAAGCCGCCGTCGCTAAGCCCCGATAGATCGAAATATTTCTGCGTCTCGATTTCGCCGCCATAAAGGTCGGCCTTCGGTGCGTTGGCGAAGCTGGTGACTACCGAGTTCTGGTCAAAGCTTGAAAAGGCTTCAATCGGCTTGTCGATCCGCTTGAAGAAACCGGCGACAGTCAGACGCTGGTCGCGGTCGAAATACCATTCGTAACGCGCTTCAGCATTGATAAGTTCGCTGTCGGTGAGCAACGGGTTGCCGCGAAACAGCCGGTTCGATTCGGGATCATAGAAATTCTGGAAAATCAGTTCGCGAAATTGCGGCCGCGCGATGGTTTTCGATCCGCTGACGCGAAACTTCATCCGATCGTTTATGTCCCAGGTCAGCGTCGCCGCCGGCAGGAAATAATCATTGTTGAGCTCCGTCGTCGCGTTTGAAATGACCTGGTTGGCGAAAACGGGAACAATCTCAACCGATTGCTTTGCCGCTTCATAGCGAAAGCCGATATTGAGGCTGATTTCGGGGGTAATGAATGCCTGCGCCTGCATGTAGGTCGCATTGGTCAGCAGCCGCGCGTCGAAAACCGGGTTGGATTCGTCCGTGTCGATCAGCGAGATATCATAGAAATCAATAACATCTGGCTGAAGCAGGAAATCGGGCCGGAATAGCGCGACGGCTGTGGGGAAGGTGCTGGGCGCGGTGAACAGGAAATTGCGCCGTTCAACGCGCCGGGTCGCCTCGCTATAGGCATAGCCGAAGGTCGTGGTGATGTCTGGTGTGACTTTCACTGAAAGGTCGATACCGCCTGACCACAGATTCTCGTTCAGATAGCTGTAGGTTACCGATGCACTGCCTTGCTGCCCGTTGTTCAGCCGGTTGATGAAGAAATTGCCATAAGGGTCCGATGCTATATTGCTGCGAAAATATTCGAAGCTGAATTCATCGGGCGCCTCGCGCTTTGAATTTGCATAGCCTACGCGGGTGCTAAGGTTGATGTCCGGAGATAGCTTGAACTCACCGACAAATTGCGAATTGACCAGTTGCCGCTCGTACCACGCAGTATCCTGCTGCTGCAGCGTCGCGCTCGGCGACAGCGACTGGCGCGTTCCCTCGCCGAGACGCGCCTGTTTCAAAGTGTCGCGGATGAAGACATTGGTCCAGCGGATTTTCTGCTCGCCTGCTTCGATACCGAAGCCCACCAGGCTGTTCACGACGATACGATTGTCGGTAATGACCCGCCGGAAATCATTTTCAAGCTGCGAAAGATCAAGCGTCGAGGCGGTCTGCTGGATGGTGTCGCGCGTGCGCCATTTATTGCTGAAGCCTGCTGTAGCAATAATCCCCATTGTCGCGTCGTCGCCAATGTCGAAGGTGGTGCCTCCGCTGATGCTGAGCGAGCCGTTGGGCGGCAGATTCCTGTTACGCTGGACAATTGCATTGCGACCTGTAACGAGCTGGCTCGCTATCGCCTGCGTATCGACAAGGCCGGAGCTGATGGGGGTTGCACCGCGACGGGTATAGGCGCGCAGCAACGGCTGAAGATCCCGATTGCCGTTATCGAAACCGCTCCAATCCTGCGAGCTACCATAATAAGTGTAGCCAAGCTGGTTGGTGGTTTCGCCATTGATACCGATATCGCCGCCAATCGTCAGGAAATTTTCGCGCGGGATGGCCTTGGTCGTCAGGTTGATGACCCCGCCACCGAATTCGCCGGGAAAGTTTGCGGAATAGGTCTTCTGCACAAGCGATGACGCGATGACGCTGGTTGGGAATAGTTCCAGCGGAACAACGCGCTTCAAAGGTTCGGGACTTGGCAGCGGCGAACCGTTGAGCAGGGCCAGCGAATAGCGGTCGCCGAGGCCACGGACATAGACGAAACCGCCGCCTACGACCGACAGGCCAGTCACGCGGGCGAGAGCACCCGCGATGTCACCCTCGCCGGTGCGCTCGATGTCCGCACTCGACAGCACGGAAACGACCTGCGGCGCATTTTTAGAAATATTGCGGTCGATATAGCCGCGCACGACGATTTCATCGCCCCCGGGAATGGAAACATCGACTTGTTCTTCTTCGGGAGCTGCTGCTTCGTCGGCTTGATCCGACAGACCGTCCGCATTCTCGGCTTCCGAAACGGCCTGATCCGGGCCCTGCGGCTCAGTCGCTTCGGCCTGCTCCGGCTCTGCATTTTGCGCCAGCGCCGTCGAAGGCGCGACGAGCGCTGACGTCAAAAGCAACAGGCTGATTGCCCCCAATGGCTTTAACATTTTCATTCCCTTTTTATCTTCAAAAAAGGGTGGGGTGCATGGCCATGGCCTGCACCCCACCCGATCAGTATCCGCCTATCAGAAGGTCGGGAGGGAGGTGCAGAGACCCGTGACGCTGGTTCCGAGGTTGGCAGTCGCGCTGTTGCAGGTCCACCCTGCATACCAGGTGTCGCTCGCATCGCGGACGGCGCCGATATAGCTGGTTGCCTGGAAGAAGCTGCTGAGTGTGCTGGCGTTGAACGCCGGAACAGCGGTCTCGTTGGCACCGTTGATGAACAGTGACGCCAGCGAGGGGGTAAAGGCGCTGTTGTTATTGTTGGAACCGGAGCCGAAGATCGTGCTGACCTGAGCATCGGTGACGCCGTTCAGACCGACAAAAGCGGGCGAACCGCATTGCGCGACAACCGAACGGACCACCGGCGCGCCGGCTTCGTCAATCGAAGCATCGACAGTTGCTGAAGCCGTTTGCGGGCGACTGATGCGCAGGCAGCTTGTATTCGGGCTGACGATCACGCCGTTGACCAAGGTGTAATCCGTACCGCCGCGCAGGAGGATTGCTGTCTGGTTGCCTGTGTTATTGCGCTGAATGAAGGTGAAGTTCGACAGTCGCGTATTCTGGCGCGGTGTGTTGCCGTCCAGAGCGTTGTCGGTGTCAGCCTCGATCATCGAATCGCCTGCACCCTGACGCTGAACTGCCAATACATATTGGAAGTTCGCCTTGACGCCGGTGTCGGTGTCCAGATTGTCATCGTCAGCGCCGATCGACACGAAATAGTTCATGTTCACAACACCGCCGAAAAACTCTGCCGCATCGTCCGAGCTGTTGAACGACTGGATATGGTCGAGCACCGTGGCCGAACCGGTTCCGCCCGTTGTCAGCGATTGCAATTCGGAATTGCCAGAAAGCACAAAGCCCGAATAGCGGATCTGCACATAGCTCATCCGGCCGCTATTGTCGTTGGCAGTTGCACCGCCGTAGACTGCTGGATCGACCGCGCCTTCAACCTGGCGTTCGCAGGCGATAGTTCCCGGTGTAGCGTTGCTCGCAGCGCAATCGGTGATGGGCGCACGACCGGACAGCACCACGCCGCCCCACTGGCCAATAGAACTGTCGCTGTTGAGGCCAAGGACATTGTCACGGCTGGTGAAGACAATTGGCAGCGCTGCCGTGCCGACTGCACTGATACGGTTGCCACGATTCACGTGGAGCCATGACACGCCGGTCCCGCCAAAGACGATGACCCCGGGTTGAATGGTCAGAACAACGTCAGCAGGGTCGGTTGTTTCTTCGGTAGGACCTTGATCGAAACCGACATCAACGCGTCCGCCGAGCCGGTACAGCAGGCCGTTTACCTTTGTCAAAGTGGTGCTGGCGGTCAGACGAGCAGGCAGTGTGCAAACACGGTAGGTGCCAGTGGGTCCGGTAATCGTACCATCGTCGGTCAACTGGACCGGGTTACCAATGGTTGGGCAGCCGGTCGCAGGCTGGACCCTTGCGGGGGGAGGTGGGGGAGGTGGCGGGTGG
>JACVCM010000120.1 GCA_016742125.1 Sphingomonadaceae bacterium
GGGCGCCGGGACCACTCATCAGCCACTTTACCGGCGTGAACGCGGGAACCCTGCCCTGCCCTGTGATGGTTATTCCGGGTTCGTTGAGCGACGAGCGACTGGATGCGTTGAGCTAGCGCTTCTTGCCCTGGTGGCGGATGTTTTTGGGTCTGCCTCGTTTGCCGACATCATATTTCCGCGTCTTGTCTTTATGCCTGGGGGGCTGTGGAGCATAACTGCCGCCTTCGGGCAGTTCGAAGCGCAGCGAACCTGAAACCGGGTTTGCCTCAGCCAATCGAAGCTCAAGCCGCATGCCGGGGCGATACTCCTGCCTCGTTTTCTCGCCGATCAACGTCTGGCTGGCTTCATCAAAGTGGAAATAGTCCTTGCCAAGTATTGAGACCGGAACCAAACCGTCGCCACCAACACCCTCAACTGTCGCAAAAAATCCGAAATTCTGGACGCCGGTGATGCGCGCCTGGACCACCTGGCCCACCTGTGCTGACAGAAACGCCGCGATATACCGGTCGGTGGTTTCGCGTTCTGCTTCCATCGCGCGGCGTTCGGTGCGGCTGATCGCTTCCGAGGTTGCGGCGAGTTTTGCGATTGCCCCTTCGGTCAGGCCGGTCGCCGGTTCAACCCCGGCAATTTTGGGCTTGGGCATTTCCAGACCATAGGCACTCACCAACGCGCGGTGGACAATGAGGTCGGCATAGCGGCGGATTGGCGAGGTAAAATGCGCGTAACTGCCCAGCGATAGCCCGAAATGGCCCACATTGGTCGGGCCATAATAGGCTTGGGTCTGGCTTCGGAGCACGGCTTCCATGATTTGCGGGCGGATTTCCTCGTCGATGATTTTTGCGAGGATCGCGTTAAAGGTTTCCGGCTTTATAACCTGTCCCAGCGCGAAATCGATGTCGAAGGTTTTCAGATAGTCCTTGAGCGCAACAAGCTTTTCACGGCTCGGCGGTTCGTGTGCGCGGTAGATGAGCGACGATTTCTTCGCTTCGAGCGCCTTGGCCGCGGCCACATTGGCAGCGATCATGAAATCCTCCACCAGCCGGTGCGCTTCCAATTGCTCGCGTTCCGCAACCCCGGTAACGCGGCCCTGCTCATCCAGTGTGATCCGTTTTTCAGGCAGATTCAGTTCGAGCGGCGCGCGCTTGTGTCGTGCCCGCGCCAACAGCCGCCAGCAGGCCCAGAGCGGCTTCAGTGCGGTTTCCAGCAACGGATTTTCCATCCTGCCATCGATGGCCGCCTGCGCGTCGGGATAAGGAATATTGGCAGAAATCCGCGCCACAGCGCGGGTAAAGCGCCATGACGTCACCTGTCCGGTTTTGCCGATTTTCAGGTGGCAGGCAATGACCGCACGGTCTTCCCCGGCCCTTAGCGAGCATTTGTCCGACGACAATGCGTGCGGTAGCATCGGCACCACCAGATCAGGAAAATAAACGCTATTTCCCCGCTTTTCGGCTTCGCGGTCGAGCGTACTGCCGGGACGCACATAATAGCTCACATCAGCAATCGCGACTATAGCATTGAAACCACCAGTTTCTTCGTCGTGCGCTGCCCATATCGCATCGTCGAAATCGCGCGCGTCGCGCGGGTCGATGGCGATGATGGGGAGGTGGCGCAAATCTATCCGATGGTCGGCGGTGACAGGCAGCTTGCTGACGGTCGCCGCCTCGCGCTCGGCGGCTTCGGGCATTTCGAACGGGATGCCATATTTATGGATGGCGATCAGGCTGAAGCTTTTCGGCGCAAAGGGATCGCCCAGCACCTGCGTCACCCGCGCCGATTTGCGTTGCTGGTTGCCGGTGAGTTCGGCCAGGACCAGATCGCCAGGCTTCGCATCGCCAATGTCGCCAATCTGGGTGTCGAACCGTGATTTCTTGTCGACCGATTTCAGCCAGAAGCGTCCATTCTCGCTGCCTTCAACGACGCCCAATATCTGCGCCGCGCCTTTGGCGAGTTTCTTCATGACATGCGCGACGAGCCCCGGCCCGCGCTCTTCGGTACGCGCCAGTATCCGGTCGCCGATACCGAGCGCGCCGCGTTTGCCCTTGGCCTCAATAACCCGGATTTTCGGGAGCGGGATGCCCTCTGCCTCCCAACGCTCGGGCACTGCAACGGGCTGATTGCCGTCGATGTCGACGATTCTAAGCACCGTAACCTTGGGCACCCCACCCATCTTGTGAAAGGCAGTCTTGCTGCCGTCAATCAGCCCCTCTTCAGCCATGTCCTTAAGTAAGGCCTTCAGCGCAATCTTCTCATTGCCCTTCAGCCCGAATTCGCGCGCAATTTCACGCTTTCCGGCAGGTTCCCTGCTCTCATTGATAAACGCAATGATCTGATCGCGCGTTGGCAGGCCGAGATTGAAAGACTTTTTTGCCATTACAACACACCACCAATTTGGTTCGCACGAAGACACGAAGACACGGAAGATTGCCGGTCGTTCAGTAGGCGTTTGATGCCGTCCTTGAACATGGGGGTACCAAAATTAATGACGAAGCCATGCGTCAGGTTGGTCAGCCGAAGATAGGTGATTACCTGTTTTGCGTGCACAGGCAGGGTCCTGTCCACCGACTTGATTTCCAGAATGATACGCTTTTCAACCAACAGATCGATACGGAAAGCCGAAGACAAACGAACGCCGTCATATTCGATATCGATCGACACTTGCCGCTCGACCGTAAGGCCCTGCTCTACCAACTTGGCAGCGAGTATTGCCTCATACGCGCTTTCCAAAAGGCCCGAACCGATATCTTTATGGAGCTTGAAAGAGGCGTCCACGATCAGGGAGCAGATATGTTCAATTTCCATCCTGCCCTCTTCGTGCCTTCGTGTCTTTGTGCGAACCCTAATAAGTCCGTCCGATGAGAATCCGTTCGACCGCCGGTTCACCGGTGAAAAAGCATTTGCCGTCGGTCGGTGCGGCGTCGAGCGGGCTGTTGCGCATGGTGAGTTTGAGGGCTTTGAGTTGCTCGACGATCTTGTCGAGCGCCGCGCCGCTGGGTTTCGCCCACTGGACCTCGACCCAGCCTGCAAAACCCGCTTCATCGCCTTTAAAATGTGCGGCAAGGTCGGTGACGTCACGGCGGATGTTGGCTTCCATGCGGGCTTTCGCCTCGGCATGCAGACTCGACTGAATTTCTTCCAGCATCGTTGCGGCGCTCACAACAAATTCGTCGCGCGGCGTAAAGGCTGTCGCTAGTTTGCCGTCGTCCTTGTACAACCGGTCTCGACGCAGCACGGCGGCTTTGCCTTCGCCGACATCGCGCGGGCCGACTTCGACAATGATCGGAGCGCCCTTTTTGACCCATGCCCAGCGCTTGTTCGACGCCTTGATCGCCTTGGTATCGAGCAACACGCGCAGTTGTTCGCCAAAGGCAGTGTGCTTCAGCAATTCAGCGCGCAAATTGCGGCAATAATCGAGAACCGCGTCATCTTCATCATTGTCGCGCAGCATCGGCACGATCACGATCTGGTGTGGTGCAATTTGGGGCGGACAGCGAAGGCCGTCATCGTCGCCATGCGTCATGATGACACCGCCGATCATGCGCGTCGAAACACCCCAACTGGTGGTGTGCGCGAATTGCTGGCCGCCGTCCTTGTCCTGATATTTGATGCCGGACGCTTCGGCAAAGCCTGTGCCGAGATAATGCGAGGTTCCGGCCTGCAGCGCCTTGCCGTCCTGCATCATCGCTTCGATGCTGTAGGTCGCGACGGCACCCGGGAAACGCTCATTCTCCGGCTTTTCACCTGCCACCACCGGCATCGCCAGCGGGCCTTCGGCAAAGGCGCGATACATTTCGAGCGCGCGCATGGTTTCTTTCATCGCGTCATCACGGTCGACATGCGCGGTATGTCCCTCCTGCCATAGAAACTCGCTGGTTCGCAGGAACATCCGCGTCCGCATTTCCCAGCGCACGACATTGGCCCATTGATTGACCATCAACGGCAGGTCGCGCCAGCTCTGGACCCAGCGGCTCATCGCAGCGCCGATCACGGTTTCGGATGTCGGACGAACGACCAGTGGCTCTTCCAGCCTGGAGTTGGGGTCCGGAATCAGTTTGCCCTTGCCGTCGCCGATCAACCGGTGATGTGTAACGACTGCCATTTCCTTGGCAAAACCCTCGACATGGTCAGCTTCTTTCTCAAAAAAGGACAGCGGGATAAACAGAGGGAAATAGCAGTTTTCGACACCCGCAGCCTTGATCTCGGCATCCATCAGTTTCTGAATGCGCTCCCAGATGCCATAGCCCCATGGCCTGATAACCATGCAGCCGCGCACACCCGATTCCTCGGCCAGATCGGCTTCCGAAATGACTTCCTGATACCAGCTCGCAAAATTTTGCGCACGAGTGACACTTAAAGCATGTTTTATCAAAATCTTGTCCGCGAATTCTTATATATGATTTTAGCTGTCAGCCGTCCGATAGCCTGTCAATTTTGGCTTGCAAGAATTCCATTTGCCGTTTGAGATCCTCGAGGCTTTCTTCCTTGTCGGGCTTTTTCCCGGTCAAATTGGCAAGATTGGGCATCAGCGCTTCCCGAGCCGATCGCATGAACTCGATATTCTGTTTTGCGATATGACCGAAAGGTCCGGAGGTAATGGCTGTCTCAATGGCATCCTGAACCTGTTTCTGGTTCTTGCGGAAATTTTCCATCGAGCTTTCGAGAAACTGGGGAACCATCCCCTGCATCGAATCCCCGTACATCGATATCAGCTGTTTCAGAAAACCAACCGGTAGCATCTGCTGTCCGCTATTTTCCTCTTCCATGATGATCTGCGTCAACACGCCATGCGTGATGTCCTCGTTAGTCTTGGCATCGAGGACCTGAAAGTCGATCTCTTTCCGGGTCAGGTCGGCCAGAAAATCCAGCGTGATATATTTGGACGACTGCGTGTTGTAGAGCCGACGGTTGGCGTATTTCTTTATGACGATCGGACCGTCACCATTTTTGCTGGCTGCGCGTGCCATGAACCGGTTTTCCTTTCGGGATAAGCAGTCCGTCAGTAGCACCAGTTTATCATGCACTGCAACATATAGACTGGGCAGGCAATTTGCGTGTCGAATCATCGGGCGGTGGACTTGGAAGCTTACATTTTGATGGGGATGGGGGAAATCAGCCGGTCAGCGGCCCGAAAGGAGGCCGTTTCACGAAAAATACGAAATTTTTTCGACAAACGACATGTCGCGCGGCGTTTGTCATTATCAATCACATTTTATTTTCCGATTGGTATTAAGTTTGCGGATTTTTTTCCTTTTCGCACTTTCCTATCTTTGCAGATTTACTTTGGTGGGCGATCAGGTCACGGTTTTGGCTCCATAACTGGCTCTGACGCAACAAGTGCGGGCCGCACCTCTTGCGCCATTGGGAGAAATTGACGTAACGGGCCGCGTTAACTCAAAATGAATGAAATAGCTGGGGAGCTACATAGAATGAAGAAGTCGCGTTTGTTGGTTGCCGGTTCGGCAATCTGTCTTGCAGCCTTTGCGTCCGTTCCCGTCATGGCCCAAGAGGAGGCGCCCGCCTCCGAAGAAGCAGTGGCAGATGACGAAGATACGGGTGAACAAATCGTAGTTACCGGTTCACGCATTTCGCGTCCGAACCTGAAGGCATCGATTCCGATTACGTCTTTGGGTGAAGAGTTGACCGAAACAGGTCAAATTTCAGTTGGTGACCAGCTGAACCAGTTGCCGCAGCTTCGTTCGACTTTCAGCCAGGCAAACTCGACGCGTTTTATCGGCACGGCCGGCCAGAACTTTCTCGACCTTCGCGGTCTTGGAACGGACCGCACCCTGGTCCTGGTGAATAACCGTCGTCATGTTTCGACAACGCCCGGTTCGTTCCGCTGGGACGTCAACAACGTACCTTCCGATCTGGTTCAGCGGGTGGACGTTGTCACGGGCGGCAACTCGGCTATCTACGGTTCCGACGCCGTCGCAGGTGTCGTAAACTTCGTTCTTCGCCGCGACTATGACGGTATCCAGCTGCGCGGGCAGGCCGGTGTCTCCGACGAAGGCGATAGCGGCTCGGTTTTCCTGAGCGGAATTGCCGGCAAGAACTTTGCCGACGGTCGCGGCAACATAACCCTTGCCGTCGAATATTCGAAACAGGATGCGCTGTTTGTGCTCGATCGCGCCCAGGGTCGGCAGCGCCACGGCCTTTTGGGCATCCCACAGGTCGCCCTGCTGCCCGTTGTAGCGGTCGGCGGTCTCTCCGGCCGCGACGATCGTCAGCAGCCACTCGAAAATCTCGTAGAGGCACGAGATGGCCAAGACCCAGGCAAGCACAGTCAACGTCGCACCGCGCGGGCCTAGGCCGCCCCAGCGCCTCGCGATCTCAGCTACCGGGATCACCGACAGTGCGCCGACGGCGAAATGGACCAGCCGGTCATAATGGTTGCGGGTCCAACCGAACGCTTCGGACAAGGTCGATCCCGTTAGCGCTTGCGCCCAGTCGTCATAGGGGACGTTGCTGTAGGCATAGCGTCCGCCGAGCGTGTGAAGCGCAAGGAAGGCAACGATGCAGGCGAGCGCCGGGGTCGAGAGAGGCCAGCGCCGCAGCAGCGCGGGCGACGCGACGATCAGCAGCATCGTCGGGATATGCTGGAGCAATGCGACCTCGGGATAGGGCTGCTCGACCTGCGCCGCGAGCAGCAGTATGAGCAGCACGCCGATCGGCGGGCGTTGCACAGCGCTTTCGGCCCCCGAGTTCGCGGGCACGCTCACCAGCGAAGCGACATGCAGCTGAGCCCCGCGTCGATGCGCGCGATATGCTCGGTAGCCATGGCACGGAACGGCACGCCGCGCGCCGCGAGCATCGCCTGCGTCGCGAGCCAGCGTTCGCCGATCAGCACCGTGTCGCGCACACGGAGGATATTCGCCGCGCCTTCCTCGCCAAGCGGGGTCAGCACGACCTCAAGCCCGGCGAACTCGGGGCAATCGCGCATCGCGGGCACTGCGAGAACGGTCGGTTCGTCGATCAGGCTGCAACCGGTCTTGAAGTGGAGAACGCCGGCCGGGGTTACCGCAATTTCGGCGCGATGGCCGAGCCGTTCGAGCAGCCCCGCAAGCTCGCCCGCGCCCGAACGGTCGGTGCGGCCGGAGAGGCCGAGGGTACCACGGCCGGCGAGCCGCGACACGTGGCCGCGCCCGCCAGGACCGACGCCCATTTCGCTCAAGGTCGCATGG
>JACVCM010000025.1 GCA_016742125.1 Sphingomonadaceae bacterium
GACCAGGATCGTGCCCGTTATGCCGAGCGGCAGCGGCAAATCCTTTTGGCAGCAAGGCGAGGAAAGCAGCATATCGGCGTCAACCAGCGCGACGATGACTGATCGTCCGCTCCTATACAGCTTTCGCCGTTGTCCCTATGCGATGCGCGCGCGTATGGCTCTGGCCGTAAGCGGGGTGGAGGTGGAACTCCGCGAGGTCGTCCTGCGCGACAAGCCCTCGGAGATGCTGGCCGTTTCGCCCAAGGGCACGGTGCCGGTCTTGGTGCTGCCCAGTGGAGAAGTGCTGGATGAAAGTCTCGACATCATGCGTTGGGCCCTTGACAAAAGCGATCCCGGGCTTTGGCTGAACGATGTTGACGATGATCTGGTCGCCGCCAATGACGGGCCTTTTAAACAGGCGCTGGACCGCTATAAATATCCGCATCGCTATGGCTTGGCAAATGGCCTGCTCCACCGGGAAACGGGAATGGCGCATCTCTTACAATTGAACCTTCGGTTAGCTGACAAGCCGTTTCTAGGTGGCGACCATCCGGCCTTCACCGACGTTGCGATCTTTTCTTTCGTCCGACAATTTGCGGCTACCGATCAGGGCTGGTTCGATGCCCAGCCTTTCCCTGCCCTCCAAATATGGCTCAAGACGCTTATCAGGTCAAACTTGTTCGATCGCATCATGATCCGGTACCCGCAATGGAAAACGGGAGATCCGCCAACGTTCTTTCCCTGATTATTTCAGGAGAACAAGTTCTTCGGCCATACTGGGATGTAACGCTACGGTGTCGTCAAAGTCCCGCTTGGTGAGCCCGGCTTTGACCGCAATGGCGGCTGCCTGCAATATCTCGCCGCTATCGGGACCGATAAGATGCAGGCCGACAACCTTCTCGTCCGGACCAGCGACCACCATTTTGTAAATGGCCCGCTCGTTGCGATCGGCGAGGACATTCTTCATCGCGCGAAAATCGCTTTTGTAGACCTTCACATCATCCAGTTTCGCGCGCGCATCGGCTTCGGTCATGCCAACCCCTGCAATCGGCGGATTGCTGAAAACTGCAGTCGGGATGCAGTCATAGTCCACGGTCCGGGGATTTTCGCCAAAGACGGTATCTGCAAAGGCGTGACCCTCGCGAATGGCCACCGGCGTTAACTGCACGCGGTTGGTGACGTCGCCGACGGCATATATGCTCGGGATTTTGGTGCGGTTGTCGGCTCCCACTTTGATCGAGCCGTCGTCGGCGAGTTCTACCCCGACTTCCTGGAGGCCCAATGCATTGCTATGCGGCGTACGTCCGATGGCCCATAGGAGCAGGTCGGTTTCTATGTCCTCGCCACCGCCGCCTTTTATCAGAAGACTGCCGTCGTCGCGCTTCTCGACTTCGTCGAAGCGATAGCCGAAGCGGACATCAATCCCCTTGTGACGGCTGATCTCGACCAACCGGTCGACTATTTCCTGGTCATACCCCCTCAAGATACGGTCACCGCGCGTGATGAGCGTTACTTCCACGCCAAGTTCGTTGAAAATGCCGGCAAATTCGTTGGCGATGTAGCCCCCACCTGCGATGACCGCCCGCTTCGGAAGCGCAGGCAGGCTGAAAACTTCGTTCGAGGTGATGCCATGCCCTGCCCCGGGGATATCGGGCATTGACGGCCACGCGCCGGTCGCCACAAGGATGTTCGCAGCCGTGATTTCGCGACCGCTTACCAGTTTTATACTATTTGGCCCCGTAACGATCGCGCGCTCGCGAAATATCTCGACATTATTGTCACCAAGCGTTTGCCCATATAATCCTTCGAGCCGGTTGACCTCGGCGGCGACATTGTCGCGCAGCACATTCCAGTCGAACGATGCGCCATCGGTGTCCCAGCCAAAGCGGCGGGCATCAGCCAGATCTTCCGCAAAATGCGAACCATAGACCAGCAGTTTCTTGGGGACGCAGCCGCGAATGACGCAAGTGCCACCGACACGATGCTCTTCTGCTATCGCCACCCGTGCGCCGTGCGAGGCGGCAATGCGGGACGCGCGAACGCCGCCTGAACCCGCGCCAATGACGAAAAGGTCATATTCAAAATCCGACATGAACGTCTCTTTCTGTTGCACGGCTGATATGGTTACAGCACGTACACATTACCAAGCACATTTATTGCGATATGTTATCGAACAGGTCGATTACGTTCAAACGTCGCCCAGCGCGGCTTCTATAAGGGCCGTGGTTGAAGCGTCGAAGCCCGATGGCCCGTTTTCACCAATGCTTTTCGCAATCTCCTTGCCCAGCTCTACACCGAACTGGTCGAACGGATTGATGCCGAGCAGCACCGCGTTGACGAAAGTGCGATGTTCATAGAACGCGATCAGCGCGCCAACTGTTGAAGGCGTGACGTCGTCGAGGAGGATCGTGGCGGACGGGCGGTTACCTGCGTAATTGCGTGCACCGTCGTCCGATTGGCGACCTGCCATCAAAGCTGCGCCCTGAGCAAAGCAGTTGACCAGCAGGGTTTCGTGATGCGCCGGGTCGAAATCATGCCCTGGCGTCTTGCTGGCGAGGAATTCGACCGGGATTAAATGTGTGCCCTGGTGCAAAAGTTGAAATACTGCGTGCTGGGCATCGGTTCCCACCCCACCCCAGGTGACGGGCGCACTATTACGACCGAGCGGTTCGCCGTCGGCTGTCACCGACTTGCCGTTCGATTCCATTTCCAGCTGTTGCAGATAATCGGGCAGCAAACGCAACCGCTCGTCATAAGCGAATATTGCGCGCGTCTGGCAAGCTTTGAGCTGTGTATAGTAAAGGTCGGCAAACGCAGCCAGGGTGGGCGCGTTCACCAGGGGCGGCGCGTTGCGGAAATGTCGATCCATCGCGGCCGCACCTTCAAGCAGTTCTTCATAGGCGGCCCAGCCAAGCCCCAGCGCAACGGGAAAGCCAATCGAGCACCATAGCGAATAACGCCCGCCCACGGCCTCGTTGAACGGCAAAACGCGACTTTCGTCGATACCCCATTCGATGGCCTTGTCCGGATAAGCAGTCAATGCAACAAATTGTGCATAGGGGTCCGCCACTCCCCCTTCGCGCATCCATTCCATCGCACTGGTCGCGTTGAGCAGCGTTTCAGTGGTTGTGAAGGTTTTGGACGCGACCGCCACAATCGTTTTGTGCGGATCCATATCCTTCACCGCCTCGGCAAGCGCTGAACCGTCGACATTGGAGACGACCTTGACGTCATAACGTGCGTCATCCCGACCCAGTGCATCGATAAGCAGTTTCGGGCCCAGGGCGGATCCGCCTATTCCGATGTGGAGGATGTGCAGTATCTCCCCCAGCGCGCCGGCATCGATTGCTTCAACCAGTCCGCGCATCCGTGTCTGCAAGCGCCGCGCACTGGAAACCGCTTCGGCGTTGCCGTTACCTCGCTCAGCAGTATGCTCCGCAGCGCGGCCTTCGGTCGGGTTGACGACGGCGCCTGAAAACAGGGCTTCTTTCGCTTTTGCAAGGCCCGCACCGTCCGCTAATTGGGCAAAATCGTCCAGCAAATCGCTATCCAGATGGGTTTTCGACAGGTCGAAACGCAGACCTGCCTCCTCCACCGTCAGTTTCGCGACGCGCTGCGTATCGGCCTTGAACAACGTCGCAAGATCCCGCTGCTCGTGTTTGCCAAGCTTGTCCCAATTCGCTGCTGTCATCGTATATCCTTACTTGTTGACGTCGATGCCGTCATTTCAACTCGGCGCTGGCCAATAGCCTGCCTTCGCATTAGAAGGCCAGACAATCCAACCGGGCCTTTCCAACTTTCGCGAGTTTCCGTGACGACAACATCTGAAAATCGAAATGGGTTCGCCAACACTGATGCAGAACCCCAAGTCGGCGGTAAAACATCTTCGGAATGGCGGGAATATGGTGTTTTCCTGCTGAAGCTTGCTTTATTCGTATTCATCCTGCGCAGCTTCATTGTGTCGCCCTTCAACATTCCGTCGGAATCGATGCAGCCGCGCCTGCTCATCGGCGATTATCTGCTCGTTGCGAAGTGGCCCTATGGCTATTCGCGATACAGTATGCCTTTCTCGCTTCCGATCATTCCTGGAAGGATTTTCGCATCGCAGCCCGAACGCGGGGATGTGGTGGTGTTCAAGGCACCGCCCACTTTGAGGGATGACTATATCAAACGCGTCATCGGCTTACCCGGTGACGTCATCCAGATGCGAGACGGAATTTTGGAAATAAACGGCGTTGCGGTCAAGAAAGAGCGGATTGCGGATTTTGTCATTCCGGTCACCGACAATATGAAGGATGCTGCGGCTCTGGAAGGTACACCCTTCCCCTGTTTCAAGCCCGCTTTTGAGGAGCGAGCGAAAGCCGGGGGCACACAATGCCGCTATCCCCGATATGTCGAGACGTTACCCGGCGGACGCAGCTACGAGATATTGGACCTGGAAGACGGCCTCCCCGGCGACGATACCGAGGCATTTGTGGTCGAGGAGGACCAGGTATTCCTGATGGGCGACAACCGGGACCGCAGCGCAGACAGCCGGTTCCCCGCTGATGGCAAGGCAATCGGCATCGTCCCGCAGAAATATCTGGTTGGAAAGGCGTTGGTGTCGGTATTCTCAACAGACGGCTCCGCCCGGTGGCTGCTGCCTTGGACTTGGTTCAGTGCTGCCCGTTGGGACCGGATAGGACAGGGCTTTTGAGCGACACTGTGCAGGCGCAATGGCTCAGCGGCCTGTTGCCGCAGCCGCCAATCGATATTGCACTTTACGATCGCGCTTTGACGCATGGCAGCACCGGCAAACCCGATTACCAGCGGCTCGAATTCCTGGGCGATCGCATATTGGGACTGGTGATTTCGGACATGCTCTACCACCGCTATGCCGATGAAGCCGAGGGACGGCTTTCGCACCGTCTGAATGCGTTGGTGTCGGGTGCGACCTGCGCCGAAATCGCACGGCAGATCGACCTGCCCCGCCATCTTCACCTTGGAAAGCAGGCACGCGACGACGGCGCGCAGCAAAGTGAAAATGTGCTGGGTGACGTCATGGAAGCGGTCATCGGTGCGCTTTATCTGGATCAGGGGCTGGAGGCGGCGCGCGGCCTGATCGAACAGCTTTGGGGTCCGCTAATCGAAACTGCAAATGGTGCGCCAAAACACCCCAAATCAGCCTTGCAGGAATGGTGTGCCGCAAACGGCCGCAAGGTACCCGAATATAATATAACGAAGAAGGAAGGCCCACCCCACGCGATGCGCTTTGAGGTAACAGTGACAGTCAAGGGATATGAACCGGTCAGTGCCACGGCGAATAGCAAACAGGCAGCCGAAACCGCAGCTGCGCTTGCTTTTCTGGAGGCGCATGCATGACGCGGCGATGCGGGCATGTCGCCGTTATCGGTGCGCCGAATGCAGGTAAGTCGACCCTGGTCAATGCAATGGTCGGTCAGAAAATCGCCATCGTCAGCCCCAAGGCACAAACCACGCGCACGAGAATGCTGGGCGTTGCGCTTGACGGCGATGCGCAAATCATATTGGTCGACACACCGGGGATATTCGTGGCGCAGCGCAGGCTCGACCGGGCTATGGTCGCCGCCGCCTGGGATGGTGCCGGAGATGCAGACCTGATCGCGCTGATCGTCGACGGGCGGGCGGGTGCGGGGCCGAAGGTCGAAAAGATTCTGGAAGGTTTGAAAAAACGCCCCGAGCGCAAATGGCTTGTACTGAACAAGGTCGACATCGCGGCCAAAGACAAGCTCTTGTCGCTAACGTCCAAAATTACCGAAATCTGCCCGTTTGAACAGATCTATTTCATCAGTGCCGCGACAGGCGATGGCTTGCCCGAATTCAAAAAGGCGCTGGCCGATGCGATGCCGGAGGGTGAATGGCATTTTCCCGAAGATCAGGTTTCCGATGCCACGGATCGTCTTGTTGCTGCGGAAATCACCCGTGAACAACTCTATCTGCAACTGCATGATGAGCTCCCCTATGCCAGCGCGGTCGAAACTGAAAAATATAGCGAGCGGGAAGACGGCAGTCTCGAAATCCATCAGCAGATACTGGTTGCCCGGCCCACACAGCGCGCGATTGTCCTTGGCAAAGGGGGTTCGCGCATCAAGGCAATCGGCGAAGCTTCGCGGACCGAGCTATCGAAGCTGATGGGCGTTAAGGTGCACCTCTATCTACATGTAAAGGTGCACGAAAAATGGGACGAGGACCGCAGCCTGTACCGGGATATCGGTCTGGAATGGGTGGACTAAGTCCCTTGTCGTCGCCCCAGCGAAGCTCGGGCCTACACGTCTTTCCGCATAGACCGACAGGCGAGACGGGCCCAGCCTACGCAGGTGCGACGATTTGAGACGTTATTTGGCCGCTCTTGCCTTCGCTTTGGCCGGTGTTTTCTTCTTTTTTGGCGCCGCCTTTTTCTTTGGCGCGGCGGCCTTCTTTCCCTTTGTCGGCATCGCTGCCCGCGCGTCAATCAACTGCGCGGCCTCTTCCAGAGTCAGTTCATCCGGAGCAATCGATTTGGGCAAAGTCGCATTGGTAACGCCGTCGGTCACATAGGGCCCGAAACGGCCCTCCATGAGCTTGATTTCCGCCTCGGTGCGCGGGTGCTTGCCCAGTTCCTTCAGCGCCGCGCGGGAACCGTTGCGTGCCCGGCCCGGGTTGGAAGCGGCTTCGGCCAGCTTCACGACCGCACTGTTCATGCCGGTGTCGAAAACTTCGGCCGTAGATGCGAGGCGGGCATATTTGCCAGCATGTGCAAGATAGGGGCCATAGCGTCCGATACTTGCGGTCACTGGCTCACCACTTTCCGGATGCGTTCCGACGGTACGGGGCAGCGACAATAATTTAATCGCCCATTCCAGTCCGAAGTCTTCGGAAGGAACGTCCTTTGGGATCGAAGCGCGCTTGGCGTCTTTGCCCTCACCCATTTCGACATATGGACCGAAGCGTCCCGATTTGCGGCTGATTTCCAACCCGGTCTCGGGATGTTTCCCCAGTTGTTCCTCCCCGCCCGCATCGACTTCACTGCCGCCAGGCTGCGCGAATTTGCGGGTGTATTTGCAGTCCGGGTAGTTCGAACAGGCGACGAAGGCGCCAAAACGGCCACCGCGCAGCGCCAGCCTGCCCTCGCCGCATTTGGGGCAAAGCCGCGGGTCGCTGCCATCGGCGCGGTCCGGAAACAGATAGGGTGAGAGGAATTTGTCCAGTTCGGCTGTAATATCCGACGGTTTTTGATCCATCACCTCGGCAGTCTTGGGCTTGAAGTCGCGCCAGAAGGCGTCGAGAAAGACCTGCCAGTCCGCCCGCCCGCCGCTTATCTCGTCAAGCTGGTCTTCGAGCCCTGCGGTGTAGTCATAGGCAACATAGCGTTCGAAAAAACGTTCCAGAAATGCTGTAAGGAGACGACCGGATTCCTCTGCGATAAAACGATTTTTTTCAACCCGAACGTAGGCTCGGTCTTTCAGAACCTGAATTGTGGAGGCATAGGTCGACGGACGACCGATACCGAGTTCCTCCAACCGCTTGACCAGCGTGGCTTCCGAAAAGCGCGGCGGGGGCTGCGTGAAATGCTGGATTTTCTCGACTGCATGCTTGGCGGGCGCATCGCCTGCAATCATGGGCGGCAGGATCGCGCCATCTTCGCCTTCGCTGTCGTCAAGACCCTCTTCATATACTGCAAGGAAGCCGGGAAACTTCATGACCTGCCCGGTTGCCCGCAGCCCGGTTTGTCCGGTGCCGTCCAGCAGGTCGACCGTGGTTCGCTCCAGGCGGGCGGAGGCCATCTGGCTCGCCATTGCCCGCTTGTAGATCAAGTCGTAAAGCCGGGCGTGATCTCCCGAGCCGGCCTTGTCCCTGGCAAAATCGGTCGGACGGATAGCCTCGTGGGCCTCTTGCGCATTCTTTGCCTTGGTTTGGTAGATGCGTGGCTTTTCGGGGAGATAGCCGCTGTCAAAGCGATCGGCGATAGACTTGCGCGCCGCAGATATAGCACTTTGATCCATCTGCACGCCGTCGGTCCGCATATAGGTGATTGCGCCGTCTTCATAAAGGCCCTGTGCAATCCGCATGGTGTGACTGGCTGAAAAACCCAGTTTGCGCGCAGCTTCCTGTTGCAATGTCGAGGTTGTGAACGGAGGTTGCGGATTGCGCGTAACCGGTTTTGTTTCGACGGATCCGACGCCGAAATTTCCATCCTCTACGGCCAATCGTGCGGTTTCGGCCTCAACCTCGGACTTCAAGTCCATCTTGTCGAGCTTCTTGCCCAGATGCTGCGTCAGCCGTGCCTCGAACCTCTGTCCCTTATGCTCCATATTGGCCTTGACCGACCAATATTCCTGCGACTTGAAGGCCTCGATCTCCCGCTCGCGTTCGACGATAAGACGCAAGGCGACAGATTGTACGCGACCGGCCGATTTCGCACCGGGCAATTTGCGCCAGAGTACGGGGGAAAGCGTAAATCCGACCAGATAATCCAGTGCGCGGCGCGCGCGGTAGGCATCGATCAGGTCTTCGTCCAAAGCGCGCGGATGCGCCATCGCTTCGGTAACCGCAGCTTTGGTGATAGCGTTGAATGTTACCCGCCCCACATTTTTGGGTAGCGCTTTCCTGTTGGCCAGGACTTCCTGCACATGCCAGCTGATCGCCTCACCTTCCCGATCGGGGTCGGTCGCAAGGATAAGACCGTCGGACTTTTTGGCCTCATCAGTAATCGCCTTCAGCTGTTTTGCCTTATCGGCATAATTGTCCCACAGCATCGAAAAGCCGTTGTCGGGATCGACCGAGCCGTCCTTGGGCGGCAAATCGCGAATGTGGCCATAGGACGCCAGGACCTTGTAACCCGGACCTAAATACTTCTCGATTGTTTTGGCTTTTGCAGGTGATTCAACGATGACTAATTGCATGATATTTCTGGCTTTTCTGAACTGTCTCGCGTACGCGTATAGGCTGGAGGGGTTAAAGCACCGTCGTCAAGACCAAAAATCAGGCTGCCAGACGTACCTTGCCACCTGCCCCGCGCTCCAGACGTCCGGCGAGTTCGATTTCGAGCAAAACCATCTGCACAACCGACTGGCTGCTGCCCGACTGACGAACAAGCTCGTCGACCGAAACATAGGTCATCCCCATCAGGTCAATGACGGCCTTGCGGTCCGCGTCGCCGCCTTCATCGAATTTCAAAGTCGCAGGTGCGCTGGTTGGGCCCGGAACCACTCGTGCGTCGAGCGGCCGAACGAGCTCGGCGATTTCTCCGGCATTCTGAACGAGAGTAGCGCCCTCGCGAATAAGCTGGTTGCAGCCGTGGGAGCGCGGGTCGAGTGGTGACCCCGGAATGGCCATAACTTCGCGTCCTGCCTCTGCCGCCAGTCGTGCGGTGATGAGCGATCCCGATCTGGGCGCAGCTTCGACGACCACCGTTCCCATGGCCAATCCAGCTATAATGCGGTTGCGATAGGGAAAGTGCCGGGCGCGCGGCTCGGTACCTGGCAGCTGCTCGGCGACCAACAGCCCGCGTTCGGCGATCGCTTCCTGCAAAGACCGGTTCTCTGGTGGATAAACAATATCGATCCCACCAGCGATAACCGCGATGGTTCCGCTGTCCAGCGACCCCGCGTGAGCCGCAGTGTCGATGCCGCGAGCGAGACCGGAGATTATCGTAAACTTGCCCTGTCCTAGCTCATGGGCCAACTGCCGCGCAAAGCGACAGGCGCCAGCCGACGCATTGCGCGCGCCAACCATCGCGATACCAGGTCGCATAAAAAGCTCCAGACTGCCCTTGACCGTAAGCACAGGCGGTGCGTTATCGATGTGAGGGAGAAGGTGAGGATAATCGGGATCATCCAGGAACAGGTATCGCGCGCCAGCCAGCCTCGTCGCGGTCATTTCCTGTTCGATCGAACGAGGATTCGCGAGTACAGGCCGTTTTCCTCCGCCCCGAAACACCAGGTCCGGCAATGCGTCAATGGCGGCCGCTGCGCTTCCGAAACGTGCAATCAGCTGGCGGTAACTGACCGGTCCGATGTTGGGTGAACGGATGAGACGCAGTTTGTCGAACTGGTCTTTGGCCTTGTCCACCAAAGTCTTTCAGCTCTTGCTTTGGCCGACGCGTGGCTCGGTACCGTCGATAAGGCGCTCGATATTCGCACGGTGCTTCCAGAAGATGATCAGGGTGCAGGCCACCAGCATCGCGACCAGCTCGTAACGGCCGAAATAAGCGGCAGCGATGGGCGCCATGACCGATGCCAACAATCCCGCCAGCGAAGAGAAACGGAATATCGCCAAAGCGCCGATCCACGTAACCGCATACACCACGCCGCCCTGCCAAAACAGGCCGAACATAATGCCCGCAAATGTAGCGACGCCCTTCCCTCCCCTGAATTTCAGCCACACAGGGTAAAGATGCCCGAAAAAGGCACCTGCGGCCGCGATAGCCTCACCGCCTGGAAAAAACGCGCGTGCGAGCAGAACCGCACCGAGACCTTTTAGCAGGTCGAGCAAAAGGGTCAGCGCCGCCAAACCTTTTCGCCCGGTTCGCAACACGTTGGTGGCGCCGATATTGCCCGAACCGATGTCGCGAATATCGCCGCCGCCCGCAGCCTTGGTGAGCAACAGGCCGAAGGGGATGGAGCCCAGCACATAACCGAGCAGCAAGGCTGAAATCATATTTATCCAGAAAGCCGTCATTCGGCGAATCCCCTAACTGTCTGTATTGCGTAGCTGTTTTGTTCTTCCTGCTCAAGGGAGCACAGCTTGCCTTGAACCGGGGTCGCAGATAACAGCAGGAAATGCCAACAACATCACCCGAAGCTCCGTTGCTATTTTTCGATTCGGGAATTGGAGGACTGTCGGTCCTGAGAGCAGTGCAAGAGCTGCTGCCGCACGCGCCGATAGTTTACACGGCCGATTACGCGGGATTGCCATATGGCACAAAGAGCGAGGCCGAAATTGCATCACGGGTACCGGCATTGCTGGGGCGCCTGGTCGAACGATATCAGCCCAGACTTGTTGCCATTGCGTGCAACACTGCCTGCACCATCGCGCTTTCGCATGTGCGTGCAGCGCTCGACGTGCCTGTCGTCGGAACCGTGCCTGCTATCAAACCCGCTGCGGAGGCGACCCGAACCGGCGTGATCGGGCTGCTCGGTACGTCCGCCACGATCAGGCAATCCTACGTCGACAGGCTCCAGAGCGATCATGCTGCGGGCATGACGTTGTTGCGCTATCCGGCACCCGAACTGGTCCATGCTGCAGAGGCAAAGTTGCGCGGGGAAGCCGTCAATCCCCAGGTGTTCAGCGATGCGATGCGAGGATTGGTCAACCACCCCGATGGCGACAGACTAGATGTTGTGGCGCTGGGCTGTACCCATTTCCCGCTTGTTCAAGAGGAATTGGCTTCAGCGATGCCCAATATCCGGTTCGTTGACGGCGCCGCCGGTATAGCGCGACGGATCGTACATCTCACGCTCGATCAGCAGTGGCCTGACAGGCCGTCCCAGGGTGTTTTCGTTACTACCGGGGCGCTGGGGGATGTCGATGCCCTAAAGACAACACTGGCGGATTTTGGTTTGACCCAGACCGGCTCACTCTAAGTTGTAATCTTAAATCGGCTTTTGCCGGAAACGGCCTTGTTGCAAGTCGTTCGCGCTGGATTTTTGCTTTGTCGGCGATTAAGGGCGACGACATAGTGCTATCTGGCGCAGAACCGGAGTTGGTATTTCCGTGAATTACGATGCTGTTTTTGACAAGGCTATCGACCGTCTTCATGCCGAAGGCCGTTACCGCGTGTTTATCGATATCTTGCGGAACAAGGGTGCCTATCCCAACGCCCGCTGCTTTGCCGGACATAATGGACCCAAACCAATCACGGTATGGTGCTCGAACGACTATCTCGGCATGGGACAGCATCCGAAGGTCGTTGCGGCCATGGAGGAAGCCCTGCACGATGTCGGCGCAGGCTCCGGCGGCACGCGCAATATTGGTGGCAATACGCATTACCATGTCGAGCTGGAGGCCGAACTGGCCGATTTACATGGCAAGGGCGGCGCGTTGTTGTTTACCTCCGGCTATGTTTCGAACGACGCGACATTGTCGACGCTCGCCAAGATACTGCCCGGGTGCATCATTTATTCGGACGAACTGAACCATGCCTCGATGATTGCGGGTATCCGCAATGCCGGTTGCGAAAAGCGGGTTTGGCGGCACAATGATTTGGCGCATCTTGAAGAGTTGCTTGCAGCTGACGACCAAAATGCCCCCAAGCTTATCGCGTTTGAGAGCATATATTCGATGGACGGCGACGTCGCGCCGATTGCAGCAATCTGCGACCTTGCCGACAAATACAACGCGCTAACCTATTGCGATGAAGTGCACGCCGTGGGTATGTACGGGACACGGGGCGGCGGCATTACCGAGCGCGACGGCGTTGCTGACCGTGTGACGATCATCGAAGGCACGCTGGGCAAGGCATTTGGCGTGATGGGCGGTTATATTGCGGCTGATCAGAAGATCATCGACGTCATTCGGTCTTATGCGCCAGGTTTCATATTTACGACGTCGCTATCACCGGTTCTCGTTGCTGGTGTACTTGCATCGGTCAAGCATCTGAAATCATCGAGCGAAGAACGTGATGCGCAGCAGGCGCATGCCGCAGTGTTGAAATCACTGATGGCCGAGGCCGGTCTTCCGGTCATGCACAGCGAGACGCACATTGTGCCCTTGATGGTTGGCGATCCTGTCAAAGCCAAGAAGATCAGCGATATCCTGCTCGCCGAATATGGCGTCTACGTTCAGCCGATAAATTATCCCACCGTCCCGCGTGGTACCGAACGCCTGCGTTTCACGCCAGGGCCGTTCCACGACGAGGCGATGATGCGTGAACTTACCGATGCGCTGACTGAAATCTGGGACCGAATGGACCTGCGCGTCGCGCAAGCGGCCTGACTTAGCGGATCACGACCATCTGGGCGTAGCCGCGATAAGGCTCGATCGTAACTGTTGTCCGTCCGATCTCTTTTGCCAGTGTCTGCGTAAAGGCGAATAGCTGGGCGCGTGGTTCGACATAAAACTTTGCGAGCCAGGTGAATAGTGCCCTATTGAACCAGTCGGGCAATCCCTCCTGCATTCCGAAATCGACAATATGGATGCTGCCTTGCGTTGATAGCAAAGCCGCCGCCTGCCGCAGCGCGTCTTGCCAGTCAGGTATCATCGACAAGGTGTAGGAAAACATGATCCGGTCGAATCGGGCGCGCCCGAATAGGGCCAGCGCGTCGAAATGTGCTGCGTCCGACCGCTCCAGTTGCGTCCTGTCGAGGCATCCGGCACGGCGTAGATTGAGTGCTGCCGATTTCAGCATTTCTTGAGATATATCGAGGCCGTATAGGCGTGCCTGCGGCCATTTCTTTGCAATCTGCGTCAAATTGCGACCAGTGCCGCAACCGATTTCGAGCACCGTTCCGCCCTCGGGGACGTCTATTTCCGCTATCAGCCGGTCGCGGCCGAGCAGGTAATATCTCCGTGTCAGGTCGTAAACATGCCGTTGCCCCCGATAGATCTCGTCCATCAGGCCTGCATGGTCACCAGTCAGCGTCTGCACCTTTTCAATTCCTGAGGACGTGCAAATGAACTCCGCCATAAATCGCCGAACGGTCCCGTGCAGTATAATCGAGGGATTCATCTGGCCGATATTCCCAACGGACCAGCAGCGGGTCTGGCAGCCGACCGGGCAACAAGCTCGGTTCTGCAGCAGTACGGAATAACATGCGTGCTCCGGGTCGTGCGGTGCGGGTCACTTCGGTCCATAAAGCGGTCAGCTGCGCATCGGACATCCAGTCCTGCGCGTCCAGGAGGACATAGCGGTCGAAGCTTTTTTCCAACGACCCTGCCAGCATATCAGTCATATTGGCATGTCGCATGTTTACCCGGTCGGCGCGTGACTTGACTGCCTCGTAATTTGCCTCCTGCAAATAAGGCGGCAACGGCACATCTGCCCCCTTACCATAGCCACGACCGAAGGCCTGCCAGGCAAAATAATTATCCTTCAAGTCAAAATCGCAGCTCAGCTTTTTCAAACGCGCGCGCAGCACATCGGCCATCCGGTTTTCGCCGGCGAGCGCGTCATATTGTGCGGGTGGTATCCCTAGCCCAAATAGCGAGGAGCGATGATCGGTGATCCAGCGGATGAACTTGCGGTCGAACATCGGCGCCAACTTGGCGTCGAATATGGCCTGTTGTTCTTCGAGATTCTTCGCCTGGAGCAATATTTTTGGGTCAATCCGATGCAATCTTGCCAGCAAATGCGCCAGCCCGATAAACCCGCCGAGCAGGCCTCGTTTGTAGACGCCGGTGGCAAAGCCATTGATCCGTCGCCGTCCAACAAGATCGCGGCCTTCCCAATAGCGGCGACTTGTTTCGTCGAGATAGGGCTGAACATGTGCCTTATAGACCCGGATATTCGTGCGCGTGTCGGCATCGGCGAAAAAGCGCCGGAACGATCGGTAATCGGGAATATGTGCAAGCGCCGTCTGCTTCAGTTTGTTTAGCGCGACATGTGCAGTATTGAGGTCGACTGCGACAATTTCGGCCGGGTCGGCGGTAAGGTAGGAAAAGACGTTGCACCCGCCACTGGCGATGGTTGCAATGCGGTTGCCAGGCCGAATGTCCAGCGCGTCCATGTCGACAACAGGGTCTTCCCAGATTTGCGCATAGACAAGCCCACGAAAGGCGAACGCGAAGGCTTTGTCGAGCAACTTTTGCGGGGTTTCACCCTCATTACGCACGACTGCTTCTTCGATTTTCCTGTTTCTCGCCTGTGCCAATCTTACAATCCCTAATGTTTCGACTTGTGTCAGGCATAAGCGAGCAATGTGACGTGATCATTGGCCTTTTGTTATGCTTTTCGGACTCCTTCGGGTGCTGATCATCTGTGTGAAAAGCGCGGCATCGACATTGCCGCCGGACAGGGTCACCGCGGTAACGCCCTTCGGTTCGATTTTGCCTGCCAGTATTGCCGCCAGGGCGACTGCGCCGCCGGGTTCGACCACCAGATGGAGTTTTTCGAACACGAGCCGCATGGCGGCGGCAACTTCCGTAGTATCCACAACGACGCCTTTGGAAACCCTTTGGCGCAAGATCTCGAAATTAACCGGGAATGTCTTCGGCGTCTGCAGCGCGTCGCAGCTGGTGGGGAAAGTCAAGTCATCCACGGATAATATTTTCCCGGCATCGAGCGAGCGAATGATGTCGTCCCACCCTTCAGGTTCAACGATCATGATTTCAGCGTCCGGGCAGGCGAGTGACAGGCCGGAAGCCAATCCGCCACCCCCACAACAGGCAATGATCCGGTCCGGACCCGACAGCCCCCTCGCCTTCAGTTGGTCGGCGATTTCGATGCCGGCGCTCCCCTGCCCTTCGATGACCCACGCATCGCCGAAGGGATGGACCAGCGTCGCGCCGCTTTTCTCGACCAGCGCAGCGGCAATGCCATCCCGCGACTCGGTGGCGCGGTCATAGAGAACGACGTCCGCCCCAAGCGCCCGAGTTGCGTCGAGCTTCGTTTGTGGAGCGTTGGACGGCATGACTATTGTGGCCTTGATCCCCAGTTTGCTCGCGCCCCACGCCACGCCCTGCGCATGGTTGCCGCTTGATACGCCCACGACTCCCCGGGCGCGTTGCTCTGCCGTCAAATCAGACAGGCGATGCCAGGCACCGCGGATTTTGAAAGAGCCGATAGGTTGCAGCATCTCCGCCTTGCACCAGATGGTGACACCTTCGACGTCAAGCGGCAATAACGGCGTCGGTGGCAGTATCTCGGCTATCTTGGTTGCCGCGCGCAACACACCTTCCCGCGTCGGAACCCTGTTTGCTTGTCCTGTCATAAATCGCCCCTATATGCTGCCGCTAACGAATCCCTGATAAAAGGAACGGGCAGATGAGCAAGGTGTTGGTAATCGGTGCGGGCGGCGTCGGTTCGGTCGCGGTCCACAAGATGGCAATGAACTTCGACATCTTCACGCATATCAGTCTTGCAAGCCGGACGAAGAGCAAATGCGACGCAATAGCAGCGTCAGTGAAGGAGCGCACCGGTGTTTCCATCGACACCTATGCGCTTGACGCCGACGACGTCGCCGCGACCACCGCACTGCTCAACCAGATAAAGCCGGATCTGGTCGTCAATCTCGCCCTGCCCTATCAGGATTTGCACATCATGGATGCCTGCCTCGCCGCTGGCGTGCATTATATGGACACCGCCAATTACGAGCCTATCGACGAGGCGAAGTTCGAATATCACTGGCAATGGGCCTATCAGGACCGTTTCAAGGAAGCAGGCCTGACCGCACTGCTCGGATCGGGGTTCGATCCCGGCGTAACCAGCGTCTTCACCACATGGCTCAAAAAACATCATTTCGACCGCATTGACACGCTCGATATTCTCGATTGCAACGGCGGCGATCATGGGCAGGCCTTTGCCACCAATTTCAACCCCGAAATCAACATCCGCGAGGTGACCGCCGTCGCGCGGCACTGGGAAAATGGAGACTGGGTCGAAACCCCGCCCATGTCAGTGAAGCAACAGTTCGATTTCGAGGAAGTCGGGCCGAAAAACATGTATCTGATGTATCATGAGGAGATCGAAAGCCTCAAAACGCATCTACCCGAAATCAAACGCATCCGCTTCTGGATGACCTTCGGCGATGCGTATATCACGCATCTGAACGTGCTACAGGCCGTGGGAATGACCCGGATCGATCCGGTCATGTACGAAGGCAGGGAAATCGTTCCGCTGCAATTCCTGAAAGCCGTGTTGCCCGAACCCGCCTCGCTGGGGCCGACGACCAAGGGCAAGACCAACATCGGCTGTATCGCCACCGGCCTGGCGAAGGATGGCACCGAAAAAACGCTCTATATCTACAATATATGCGATCATGAGGATGCCTATGCCGAAACCGGCAATCAGGCGGTCAGCTATACCACCGGCGTCCCTGCAATGATCGGTGCTGCCATGCTGGTGACGGGCAAATGGTCGGGTGCGGGTGTGTGGAATATGGAGCAGTTCGATCCCGACCCTTTCATGGAAATGCTGAACAGCCACGGCCTGCCATGGCAGGTCAAAGAACTGGATGGGCCACTTGATTTTTGAGTGGCTGGTTTGATCCTCCCCATTTTCGCCACAGGCGCAAATGGGGAGGTGGCAGCCGCATGGCGGCTGACGGAGGGGCAGCTTGCCACGAAAGAAATTATTGAGAAATACGGCCAGAGCCAGAACACTTCGCAAGCAAATGTCGCTGCCTGAAGTACTGCTTTGGAACCTACTTCGCGGCGCTCCCGATGGCGTAATTTTCCGGCGGCAGCATTCATTTGACGATAGGATCGTTGTCGATTTCTATTGTGCCAAAGCCAAACTTTGCATCGAGATTGACGGTATCTCGCACGATATGGGCAACCAGCCGGAAGTGGACCGGCAGCGCGATGCTTTTCTGGCCAGTATGGGGTTGGAAGTCCTGCGAATACCAGCAACTGACATATTGAAATCGCCAGAGTATGTAGCTGATTCGCTGGTGCGTTACTGCAAACGATAAAATCCCCTCCGTCACGCCTACGGCGTGCCACCTCCCCATTTGCACCTGCGGTGAAAATGGGGAGGATCGGTGCCTCGATGTTCCTCACGTTTTTTGCGAGAAACAAATGGAAGGTGACGCTGACGTTGACAGCGTAGGCGTGACAGAGCTGCAACTTGTGAAATTGGACCGAAGCGCTAGATACCAACCATGGAAACCAAAGCTGGCGATCCCGGGGCTTTTGCCCGATTTGACCTGAACCGCGTGCCGACGCCCGCTTTTGTTGTGGATGAGGTGGCGATACGGCGGAACCTGAACATCCTCGCCGATGTGAAACAGCGGTCCGGAGCACGGGTGCTGTCGGCGCTCAAGGCCTTCTCCATGTGGAGCCTCGCCGATGTGGTGGGCGAATATCTCGATGGCGTGTGCGCCAGCGGGCTGTGGGAGGCGCGGCTGGCGCGGGATTACTACAAGGGTGAAATCGCCACCTATTGCGCGGGGTACAAGGAAGCCGACATGGCCGAGATTGTCTCGATTTCCGACCATGTGATATTCAACAGCCCCAACCAGCACCGGCGTTTTGTCGCGTTCCTCAACGACAGCGTGGATGTCGGGCTGCGCATCAATCCGGAGCACGCCGAGGGTGAGGTTGCCAAATATGATCCATGTTCTGCCGGGTCGCGTCTGGGCTTTCCCGTCAGCCAGTTGGATCCTGAGCATCTTGATGGGGTTTCAGGGCTGCACTTCCACACCTTGTGCGAACAGGATTTCGCCCCCTTGAAACGCACTTGGGATTCGCTCAAACCCAGGATCGCACCCTATTTCGGTCAGCTTGAATGGCTCAACTTCGGCGGCGGCCATCACATCACCCGCGCGGATTACCAGCGTGAGGAGCTGATCGACTTCATAAAATCCATCCGCGCCGAAACCGGACTCGACATCTATCTCGAACCCGGCGAGGCGATTGCGCTCGATGCGGGAATTCTCGTCGGCGAACTCCTCGATATATTCGACAACGGCATGACAGTGGGCATCACCGATATCAGCGCAACCTGCCACATGCCCGACGTTATCGAAGCCCCCTATCGACCTGCCATGTTGGGCGAGCGCACGGACGGCGCAGCAATCCGTCTTGGCGGTCCCTCCTGTCTCGCAGGGGATATCATCGGCGATTATCGTCTCCCCGTAACCGCAGAACCCGGCGCCCGATTCGCTTTCCTCGATCAGGCGCATTATTCGATGGTGAAGACCAACACCTTCAACGGCGTTCCTCTGCCCTCTATCTGGCTGTGGAACAGCGAAAGCGACGAGTTGCGATGCGTGAAATCGTTCGAATGGACCGAATTCCGCGACCGGTTGAGCTAATCCGGATAATTGATATAATCGGTTCGATTTTTTCTTTACATCACAGACCCCCGACCATATACGCACCCTCCGCTGCCCCAGGGGGACTTCCAATAACCGCAAGGCAGCCTTGTTGTTTCATGTTATTTTTGGGGGTCCCTTGAGTTGTACGAGAACACTGACGCACTTGCTGTAGTCCGCGCGCTTCGCCCGGACGAACCAATAACGCTTCTTCGCCCGCACGCTGCAACGCGCGCTGCCCGTTTCTTCGTTGAGAAGTTTCAGGGCAAGTCGCTCTATGCCGTGAAGGCCAATCCCTCGCCTGCCTTGCTCGAAACGCTTTGGGCGGCTGGCATCACCCATTATGATGTCGCTTCGCTTGGAGAAGTGCGGCTGGTGAACAAGTTCCTGCCTGATGCGAAGCTGTGCTTCATGCATCCGGTCAAGTCGGAGCGCGCGATCGCGCAGGCGTACCACAATCACGGTGTGCGCACCTTCAGCCTCGACAGCCATGACGAGCTGGAGAAGATCGTACGCGCCACAACCAGGGACGGCGTTGCCGCAACCGATCTGGAGCTTTGCGTGCGCATTCGCGTTTCGTCCGAACATGCCAAGCTTAGCCTGGCTTCGAAATTCGGTGCCGATCCTTCGGAAGTTGCAGATTTGCTGGTGGCGACCCGTCAGGTCGCCGATGCGCTCGGTATCTGCTTCCATGTTGGCAGTCAGGCGATGACGCCCAAGGCCTATGCCGATGCGATGGAGCATGTGCGCGCGGCGATTGTCGAGGCGTCGGTGACGGTCGATATCGTGGATGTCGGTGGCGGCTTTCCATCGGTTTATCCCGGCATGGAACCTCCAGCGCTCGAACATTATTTCGACGTCATCCATCGGACATTTGAAGACCTGCCGATCAGCTACTCGGCCGAATTATGGTGCGAACCGGGCCGCGCGCTGTGTGCGGAATATGCCTCACTGGTCGTGAAGGTCGAAAAACGCCGCGGGAACGAGCTTTTCATCAACGACGGCGCCTATGGCTCGCTGTTCGATGCCGCACATATCGGTTGGCGTTTCCCTGTCGCTTTGCAGCGGTCGGAAACGAGCATCGGCACCCAGATGACCGAGTTCAGCTTCTATGGGCCAACCTGCGACGATATGGATCATATGGCAGGACCATTTGTCTTGCCCGACGATGTGCAGGCCGGCGACTATATCGAAATAGGCATGCTGGGGGCTTATGGCTGCGCCATGCGGACGGAGTTCAACGGCTTCGGCGAGATCGACACGATCGTGGTGGAAGACGAGCCTATGGCCAGCCTCTACGCGCGCGTTCCGGCGAACGATTCCGCCAATGTGGTCCGTCTGGGGAAGCGGTCCGCAAATTAAGTTGCAATTGACAATCTATCCAAGCTGACGCACCCTCCCTGTCATAACGACAGGGAGGGTCTTTTTATGGAAATGTCGATTCTGGCACCAGCGGCGGTGCTGGTTTTGTGGTCGCTTGTCATGTTATTCTGGATGGCGTTCACGCGGTTACCCGCTGCATCCAGGCTTGCACCGAAGGGCACGCCTACCCCGGCTGGCCTACGTGGGCAGGACCTTGATCCCATGCTGCCACCCAATGTCGCCTGGAAATCGCATAACTACACCCATTTGATGGAACAACCCACGCTGTTCTATGCAACTGTTGTCATCCTTTTCCTCAGCGGCGCGGC
Organism: Sphingomonadaceae bacterium; assembly: GCA_016742125.1. GTDB lineage: Bacteria > Pseudomonadota > Alphaproteobacteria > Sphingomonadales > Sphingomonadaceae > Sphingorhabdus_B. The sequence goes on from JACVCM010000025.1 coordinate 20,582, forward strand.
CACACAGATAACCGTGATGTTCGCCTGGGCCTACGTCATCCTGCGAATTATCCATTCGGTGTATCAGGCGACGATCAACAAGGTGTCTGTGCGATTTACGATATTCCTGCTGTCGACGCTGTGCCTGCTGTTTCTGGCTGTGCATGCGGTGCTTGCAACAATTTAAGGGAGAATGAACTATGAACAGCGCAATATTGGGACCTGTGGTCGCCCTTGCGGCATGGACGATGGTCATCTGGCTATGGATGTATGCAACCCGGATCCCGGCAATGCGCCGTGCGGGACTGGATGCGATGGGGATGGTCGGCTCTACGGGGCGCAGTTTGCGGGACGATCTGGTCGCCAAAGGCGAAAGCAAGGCATCATGGGTTGCCGACAACTACAATCACTTGCACGAAGCACCTACCGTGTTTTATGCGATCTGCATCGTCCTCGCGATAGTCGGACAGGGCGATAATCTCAACGCGACCATTGCCTGGGCCTATGTCGTGCTGCGGATTTTGCATAGTCTGGTGCAGTTGATAGGCAACCGCGTCGTTATCCGCTTTTCGGTCTTTGCGTTATCGTCGATTGCGCTGATCATGCTGGTGACTCACGCCGCCATGTCGGTATTCCTGAATTAACGGGTGAAATGGCCGACCAGTTCGATATGCGTTGACCAGCGGAACTGGCCGACCGGCCATACCCGCTGGAGCGTATATCCTGCGGTCACCAGTTCCTTGGCATCGCGGGCAAAGCTGGCAGGGTTGCAGCTTACATAAGCGATATCGGGGACATTCGATGCTGCCAGATTGGACACCTGCTCCTTCGCACCTGCCCGTGGAGGGTCGAGGATCACTGCATGAAATTTATTCAGCTCATCGACGTTTAAAGGGCGTCTGAACAGGTCGCGATGTTCAACAAAAACCTGCCGTCCGCTCCTTCCGGCAGCCGCCTTTAACGCCAGCGCCGGTTCGCGATCGGCTTCGCCAGCGTAGATTTTCTTGCTGTTATCAAGCGACAGCGCGAATGTACCCAACCCGGCGAACAGGTCTGCCACGAACAGCCTGTCGGAAACAACGGCCCGCACTGCTTCTACCAGCGCCGCCTCTCCATCCCTTGTGGCCTGCAGGAAGCCATAGGGCGGGTAAGCGACCGCAACGCCGCCGAGGGTCACTGTCACTGGTTCGGGTTCCCAGAACGGCACCGGACCATAGCCCTCGTCCAGTGACAGGCGTGCCAGGGCATGGGTTTTGGCAAATCCGGATAATGCCTCATGCGTATCGAGATCGTTGGCAATCCAGTTTTCAATCAGTACGTCCACGCCCTGATCGACAGAGGCCAGCTTGATCTGCACCTGTCTCGCCCGGTTTAGCCGGGGCTCTAACAAGCCACGCAATGGCTGAAGCAGCGCGAACAGGTCCGGTGCCATGACGTCACATTGCCGCAAGTCTATGATACGGTGGCTTTTTTCGGTACTGAAGCCCAACTGAAACTGTTTGCCTGCCCAGGCCGATCGCACCGCCACACGGCGCCGCGTTGCCGGTGGGGACAGATGGACCGGCATGATCTCGCCAACCGCAACCTGCTGCGTTGCCAATGCGTGTGTAACCCGATCGGCAATGAAGGTCCGCAGGCTGATCTCGTCCAGATGCTGCAACTGGCAGCCGCCGCAGAGCGGGAAATGCTGGCAGGGCGGGGTCGCATGATGCGGGCCATGAATCAGGCCGCCCGAAGGATCGACAATATCGCCCGGTGCGGCAAGGGCGACATAGCGACCGCCACCGGTTACGCCGTCGCCGCGCGCTGCGACCCTGATTATCTGTTCCGGACTTGTCATGGCGCCCCATGCCCCCTCAGGACGGCGCAATCAACGGGCAACTTGGTCCGCAACGTCCGTCGCAGGAGTATCCTGGCCCTTGATCCGGGCAGGCAATCGATATTTATCGTCGCCGGAGCTCACCTCGATCATGCCATCGCCGAGCAGGCTGATGCTGGTTTCATCGAAGCCATCCGCAGGGGCGAGCCCGCGTCCATCCGTCAATATGTCGAACCGGCGGAACCCGCCGTCGGGATGGCGGATCACCAATATCCTCCCTTCGCTTCCGGCTATCTGCTCGGTGGTGCAGGCCCGTTCGAAGGTGTCCGACCCCGCCAAGGCACATTCGACCTTGCCGTCGCGTGCGGCTTCCTCGGCCGCCTCGCTCTCGGCCTGCCTTAGATCGTCGGCCTCATTGCCGCCGCCGCAGGCGGCAAGACCAAGTGCCAGCAAAACGACTGTCCTAGATATCGGCATATACATGCGTTTCGGCTTTGCCCCCGGGATGCGTAACCGCACCCTTAAAGGCCGGCCCGACATTCTGTGCATAGCGCCATAATGCGCCCGACCCATAATCGGTCATGCGCGGCTTCCAGGATTTACGCCGTTCTTCAAGCACTTCAGCGGCGACATTGAGATCGATGGTCCCAGTCTCGGCATCGATGGCTATTTCGTCGCCATCCTCGATAAGCGCAATCGGCCCGCAATCGGCGGCCTCGGGTCCGACATGGCCGATACAGAAGCCGCGGGTTGCGCCGGAAAAGCGTCCATCGGTAATCAGCGCCACCTTCTCGCCCATCCCCTGCCCGTACAAGGCAGCCGTGGTCGAGAGCATCTCGCGCATGCCCGGACCACCCTTCGGGCCCTCATACCGGATGACGATGACCGAACCTTCACGGATCTGCCTCGCCTCGACGGCGGCAAAGCAATCTTCCTCACAGTCAAAAACCTGCGCCGGACCGGTAAATTTCAGCCGTTCCATTCCCGCCACTTTCACAATCGCACCATCGGGAGCAAGCGTACCCCGAAGCCCGACGACGCCACCCGTCGGCGTGATCGGCGTCTTGGCGTCATAAATGACCTTCTGGTCCGGATTCCAGGTAATTTCCTCAATATTTTCAGCCAGGGTCCGGCCTGTCACGGTCATGCAATCGCCATATAACAAGCCTTCTGCGAGCAGCGATTTCATGAGCATGTAGACGCCGCCTGCGTCATACATGTCGCGCGCAACATATTGGCCACCGGGTTGCAGGTCGGCCATATAGGGCGTGGATTTGAAGGCATCGGCGACGTCGAACAGGTCGAACTCGATACCTGCCTCGTGCGCCATCGCGGGGAGATGGAGTGCGCCGTTGGTCGATCCGCCGGTAGCGGCAACAATTCGTGCAGCATTTACAAAAGCTTCGCGGGTACAGATGTCACGGGGTCTGATATTCCGGGCGAGCAGGTCCATCACCTGCACGCCCGCAGCGTGGGCGATCTGGTCGCGCGTCGAATATGGCGCCGGTGCCATATTGCTATTGGGCAGCGACAGTCCGATCGCCTCTCCGACACATGCCATCGTGTTTGCCGTATACTGCCCGCCGCACGCGCCGTGACCGGGGCACGCAACGCGCTCCAGTTCTTCCACCTCGGACAGCGGACAGGCGCCGGCCGCATATTTGCCCACTACCTCGAACACGTCTTTGACGGTCACATCCTTGTCGCGGTAGCGCCCGGGCAGGATCGACCCTCCATATACAAAGATGGACGGGATGTTGAGACGGAGCATCGCCATCATCATGCCGGGGAGCGACTTGTCGCATCCCGCAAAACCGACAAGCGCGTCATAGCAATGACCCCGCACCGACAGTTCGATCGAATCCGCAATTACCTCGCGACTGATCAACGAGGATTTCATCCCCTGATGTCCCATCGCGATACCGTCAGTCACCGTGATGGTGTTGAACCGCCGCGGCATTCCTCCGCCCTGCTCGACGCCCTTGCGCGAGATGTCGGCCTGCGCGTCGAGCGTTGTATTGCACGGCGCGCTGTCATTCCCTGCCGATACGACGCCGACAAACGGGCGTGCAATCTCCTCCGCGGTCAATCCCATCGCATAATAATAGCTGCGGTGCGGTGCCCGCTCGGGTCCCACGGATACATGTCGGCTGGGAAGTTTTGACTTGTCGAATATATGTGTCATCAAAGGCTCGCTTTCCGCCTGAGCCTCTATTCAGGATGTCACCTCCGAAGCAAGCTTTTCTGCAATATATTGCGCCATCTCGGCCAATATGGCTGCAAATCTTTCCTGCCCGGAGGCAAATTCGATTAAATCTTGCCTGATTTCGACCCCGACATAGGGAATGTCATTTGCCTCGGCATGGCGGTTCATGGTCGCGTTGAGCTGCTTGCCGGAATAGGGAAGCTGGTCACCGACCACCAGACCTTCACCCTCCAGTCGCTCTATCGCCAGATTGGCCGCAACATCATAGTCATTGTAAAGAATGCCGACTTCCCATGGCCGGTGACCATGCGGCTCGCTTTCCAGCCGCGGCGTAAAGCTGTGAACCGAAAGGATCAGCGCCGGCCGGTGCCGATGGAGCAGATCTTCAAGCTGGGCGTGATAGGAATGGAAATAGCGATCAAGACGGTCCTGTCGCGCCGCCGCGTCGATCAGGTTCCCGGGTATGGGGACGCCATCGCTCGACACAGGAATGGCGCTTTCATCATCCGGATAGCGGTTCAGGTCAACGACAAGCCGCGAATAGGACGCCAGAAAGGCAGCAAATCCCGACAAATCGACAAGGTAAGTCGCGACTTCGGCAACTCCGATATCATAGGCGATGTGCTTTTCCAGCAGCCGGGCGTCAATGCCGAGATCGATGTCATCGGGAACAATGTTCGAGGCATGGTCGCATATAACGAGTATGCCGTCGGTCGTGGGGCTACCCAATATCGTCCAAGGTTCGCTCATCGCAGGAAGGATGCCATTGTCCACCATTGCGGGCAAGCAGAAGCTATTCTGGCTTGCGCAGCGTCCCGGGTGACAACATCCTCGAAAATCGAAAAGCAGGTCGCGCCCGAACCCGACATCCGCGTCAATATGGCGCCTGTGCCATCCAGCATTGCCAGTACAGCCGCAATATCGGGGCACAGGCGCACTGCCGGCGTCTGGAGATCATTGCGCCCTGATGCCGCGTCCAGCCACGGCATCGACGATCCCAGTTCGCCCCGGTCGATACCGTCCCAGGCATTGAATACCGCGCTGGTGGCGACTGGAAGGAGCGGATTAACCAGCAAAAGCGGCCTACCACGAATATCTCTGTCATCGACAGGGATGAGTGTTGTTCCCGTCCCGCCGCCATAGACGCTATGGCTGCGGACGCATGCAGGGATGTCGGCGCCGAGGGGTCCCAGCAGTTGTTCAAGTTCCCCGTCTTCGGCCCCGATGCCCCATAAGCGGTTCAGCAAGCGGGCGGTCGCCGCCGCGTCGGCCGAACCGCCACCGATTCCCGATGCGACCGGAAGCAGTTTATTGAGCGACAAATGCGCGCCTGCTGCGACGGCGAAGCGCCCTTGCACTGCTTTTGCAGCCCGAACCACCAGATTATCGGTGTCGCTCAACCCATCGGCAAAAGGCCCTGTTATCGTCAGCCTGATGCTGTCGGACAGCACGCCATCCAGAATGTCGCCATCTTCGGCAAAGGCGAACAATGTTTCGAGATCGTGATAGCCATCGGACCGCTTTCGCCGGACGTGAAGGGCGAGGTTTACCTTGGCATATGCCGTTTCGGTCAAGGCCGACATCAGCGGCGACCGTCGGACAGTCCGATGTCGATTTTCTCCGAAAGCCGCACTGCATCTTCTCCGTCGCTGCCTAGGCGCGCGGCGCGCCAAGCAAAGCGTGCTTCCCTACGACGGCCGTAGGCCCAATATGCATCGCCCAAATGCTCGTTGATCGCCACATCCGATACCGCCGCCTTTGCTGCCTTTTCGAGCAATGGTATCGCCGATGCAACATCGCCGCGCAGATAATAGGCCCACCCGAGGGAATCGGTTATCGCGCTTGAAGTCGGTTCCAGCCTGTGCGCGCGTTCCACAAAGGCAATCGCGGCATCGCTGGCACCGTTTCGCTCCAGCAGCGAATAACCGAGATAGTTGAGGGCTTGTGCGTTGTTGGGATCGACAATCAACAGTTTCTCAAGCTCGCTTCTGGCGGCAGGCCAGTCCCCTGCCCGGTCAAGTGCGGCGGCGAGCAGCAGACGGTAGCTAGCCTGCTGACGTACCGGCAGTTCCGCAAAATCCGCAGCTTCAGTCATTTCCCTGTAGCTTGCTGTAACCAGTCCCATATTCCCGTCTGCCTCTTCAACCCTTGCGGACAGAAGTTTTAGGGCCACCGAATTGGGCTGGGCCTGCATGGCTTGTGCAACAGCCGCCCTGGCACCGGCAACATCGGCGGAAGCCAGCAGCAGGTCGACCCGGGATTCCAGGATATTCAGCCGGTAAGGAGAGGTCAGGGATTGTTGCGCCAGCAGGTTTAGCGCCTCGGCGGTCATCCGATTGGCGTGCATGGCGCCAGCAAGCGTTATCGCCACATTTGTTTGGGCCGGTGAAATCCAGTGGCCGATACGCGCCATGGTGAGGCCTTCTTCAGGCATGTCCTGCTCTATCAAGGCGCTTGCAATTCTTCCGTAGAGAGCGGCGAGTCCTCGATCTGCGGGTAGTTTTGCTGGCCCCGCGACCAACCCGTCAGGCGATCCGTTGGCCGACCGCATCAATGCATCGGCAAAGTCAGAATCCCCGCCACTTGCGGCCAATGTAGCTGCGCCTGCGATCATGACGTCACGCACATGGTCCCCGGATTGTGTCGCGATGTCCCGAAGTCCCAGCTTGGCGCGGGCAAGCCTGCCCGAGGCCAGATCGAGATATATCCGCTGATCGGCGGAATAATAAGCGAAGAGGCCGTCGGCTTCTGGGTCAGCTTCGGGTAAATCCGCATTCAGCCCCTGAGCAACACGTACCCAGCTTTTCAACATAGGTGACATGAAGGTCAGATTTTGGCCCTGTCCCAGCCGATCGGCGGCAAGGTCGGCCAATTTCCAGTTTTTCTGACGCCAGGCATCGGCAAAAAGGACCAGAGCGGTTTCATTGCTACCCGCATTGCGGAGCTCTATGGCCCGCGCTGCTCGCACCGCTGTCGCCATATCGCCGGAACGGATAGCACTGTCGAACAGCCGGTCGGCCAGAATTTCGCTGTCTGGTGCCTGCCGGTAAAGTTTCACATATCCGGTCAGCGCATCGCGATCGCGCTCGCCGATTTCGGCAATACGGGCGGAGACATATCGCACCGCCAGATCATCCTTCGGTGCAGTAGCCGACAAGGGCGTGGCCACCATCGCCGCGCCCCAAAGTAGCTTACATATTGGGATAATTCGGTCCACCGCCGCCCTCCGGCGTTACCCAGTTGATATTCTGGTTCGGGTCCTTGATGTCGCAGGTTTTGCAGTGAACGCAATTTTGCGCGTTGATCTGGTATCGGGGTTCCTTGCCCTCTTCCTCGATCCATTCATAGACACCGGCAGGGCAGTAACGTGTCGACGGTCCGGCAAATTCCTCGAACTCGCTGCGTTTCTGCAGATCCATGTCGCGAACCTGCAAATGCACCGGCTGGTCTTCGGCATGATTGGTGTTCGATAGAAATACGGACGACAGCCTGTCGAAACTGAATACGCCATCGGGCTTGGGATAGGCGATGGGCGTCGCTGCATTCTTCTTTTTGAGCGCCTTGTGGTCCGGATGATGTTTCATCGTGAATGGCATGCGGATTCCGAAATTTTCGAGCCACATGTTGATACCGGACAACATCGTCCCCCAGAAGTTGCCATATTTCTCGACCAGAGGAAGCACATTACGAACGACCTGCAATTCCTTGTAAATCCAGCTATTATCGTAGCCGGACTGATATGCGGTCAGTTCATCATGCTCGCGGCCTGCCGCAAGCGCCTCGACCGCCGCATCTGCCGCCAGCATCCCCGACTTCATCGCGGTATGCGTGCCTTTGATCCGCGGCACATTCAGGAAACCTGCAGTGCAGCCGATAAGAGCGCCGCCCGGAAACGCCAGTTTCGGCACCGACTGGAACCCGCCGTCGCTAATCGCCCGCGCACCATAAGAAACGCGCTTGCCCCCTTTAAGGATTTTCTGGATTTCGGGGTGCGTTTTCCAGCGCTGAAGCTCTTCAAATGGCGACAGATAGGGGTTGGAATAGTTCAGCCAGACCACAAAGCCCAATGCGACCTGATTGTTCGCCTGATGATAGAGAAACGCACCCCCATTGGCGTCGGTTAACGGCCAGCCTTGACTGTGAATCACCCTGCCAGGCGAATGTTGTTCGGCAGGTATGTCCCATAACTCCTTGAGACCAATTCCATAAACCTGCGGCTCACAATCCTTGTCGAGTGCGAATTGCGGTTTGAGCAATTTCGTCAAATGCCCGCGCACACCCTCTGCAAAGAAGGTGTATTTGGCGTGGAGTTCCATGCCGGGCATGTAATCGCTCTTGTGGCTGCCATCGCGGGCGATGCCCATATCTCCAGTGGCGACACCTTTGACCGACCCGTCAGGATTGTAGAGAATTTCCGCTGCGGCAAAACCCGGGAATATCTCCACCCCGAGATTTTCCGCCTGGCCCGCAAGCCAGCGGCACAAATTGCCCAGCGAACCCGTATATGTCCCCTTGTTGTGCATGAAACCCGGGGTCAGGAAATGCGGCATGTTGAACTTGCCGCTTTTGGTCATGATCCAGTGCTGATTGTCATTCACGGGAACGTCCGCGAGTGGACAGCCCTGGTCGCGCCAGTCCGGAATTAGCTCATCAAGAGCCTTGGGATCGATTACCGCGCCCGACAGGATGTGGGCACCGACTTCCGATCCCTTTTCAAGAATGCAAACGCTGGTATCGGGCGATTTCTGCTTGATCCGGATAGCGGCGGAAAGGCCCGCGGGTCCTGCACCCACGATTACTACGTCATAGGGCATCGATTCCCGTTCACTCATAGCCTTTATCCTTTACCCCGCATGATATTCGGGCCATCGCGATAATCGAACGACCTGCGGATATTGCCATGCCAAGCAATTGACCCTGCCGTCAACCGGTGACTGAAAGAGAATATGGAGCAACAGGGGCAGCTTGCCGCATCGAAAATGCTAGCATCGCTTGTCGGCTGGTGGGAATTGGCAGGCGTTGACGGCGCCGTTGGCGATGCACCGATCAACTGGCTGGAGGAAGCTGCATCGACTGCCCCCTCGGTCGAGACGGCTACTCCACCGACCACAGCGCAGGCTTTCCCTGACATCCGGCCAAAAATCGATTGGCCATCGGACATTGAAAATCTGAAAGCTGCTATCGTGCGAGGCGATGCGCTGCCTGGAAATGACTTTGGCAATGCCTTTGTTTCACCATCTGGTGCGGGTTCCAATGGTGTCATGGTCATCTCCGACCTTCCGGATCAGGATGAAACGGGTGCGGCTGTGCTGGGCAGTGGTAAAACCGGTCTTCTGCTGACGCGTATGTTGGCAGCGATAGGTATCGGGCTTGGGGATTGCTACTGGACGGCGCTGGCAACAACCATCCCGCCGACTGGCGAGGTCCCCGAAAATGCTTTGAAAGAACTCGCCGCTTTTTGCCAGCACCAGATCGCGATTGTCAGGCCATCTGCGCTCATTTTGCTCGGTTCGTCGGCAAGCAAGGCTCTGCTGGGCGAAGAACTCCTGCAGGCACGACAAAATTTAGGGAATATTAACCACGATGGCAGAAACATGGCTGCCCTGACGACATTTCATCCGCGAACCTTGATTGCGCGGCCCGCCTTGAAGGCGCAGGCGTGGAAGGATTTGCAGATGTTTGCAAAGAGGGCCGGTTCGTGAAAAAGCATGCGTGTCTGTTCATAGGCTTGATGATCAGCCCATTTGTTTCTGCTCACGCGAACACGAGTGAAGGTTTCAGGGCCATTGTTTCGGCCCAACCTGCACCGACCGTGCTGAGCAAATCCGAACAGCTCGCCTATTCGGAAATCTACGCGGCAATCCGCGCCCAAAAATGGGATGATGCAGCCAGGTTGATCGATCGCATGCCTTCCGGACCGATGGCGGCAATGGCGCGTGCCGAACTATATCTGGCGCCCAACAGCCCGAAAGTGGATGCGGCGCAGTTACAGGCATTGTTGCAATCGGCGCCTTATCTGCCACAGGCAGAGCAGCTTGAGACCATGGCCCGCAAGCGCGGCGCCGATGCCCTTCCCGACCGTCCCGGGATTCGGCGTTTTTCCTGGCTCGGCGGCGCGCCAAAGCGCGACCTGCCGAACAATGTGGCGAGCGATGCTCTACGTTCGGAGCTACAGAATTTCATCAAGAATGACGATCCGGTGTCAGCCGAGAGACTTCTTGAAAGCAGGGCTGGTGAACTCTCCGCCGACGCGTTGACCGAACTGCGCTACCGGGTGGCCTGGTCCTATTATATCGAGAATGACGATGCGTCAGCTCGCCGGCTGGCGGGAATTGCACGGGCGGCGGGGGGCGAATGGGGAATTCAGGCGGCCTGGGCCTATGGTCTCGCGTCCTGGCGGCTCAAGGATTACCCGGCGGCGTTTGAAGCGTTCGACACGGTGTCAAGGCTGGCAGGCAATGACGATTTGCGATCCGCCGGTCTGTTCTGGAGCGCACGTGCAGCGATGGCTTCGAACCAGCCGCACCAGTTTCAGTCGCGAATGCAGGGCGCGGCGCAATTGCCCGAAACATTTTACGGTCTGCTTGCTTCTGAATCCCTGGGTATGGAACCGATTGCCCGGAAAGCGGCCAAGATATCGAAACTGGACTGGAACAGCCTGAAGACCCAACAAAATGCGGTGCTTGCGGTTGGCCTGACGGAAATCGGAGAGACCAAGCTGGCCGATCAGGCGCTGCGCCATCAAGCCAGAATCGGCGATGCAAGGCAGCATTCCAATCTTGCTCAACTGGCAGGCTCTCTGAACCTTGCATCCACGCAGTTCTGGATGGGCCACTACGGCCCGTCGCGCGACCAGAGCAATGCCATGGCCCGATACCCCATGCCCAGCTGGGAACCGACCGGTGGCTGGCGAGTGTCGCCTTCGCTGGTTTATGCGCATGCGTTGCAGGAATCCAACTTCAGGACCGACGTTATCAGCCCTGCCGGTGCACGCGGCCTGATGCAGGTACGCCCCGGGACCGCAAGCGACCTGGCGCGCGCGCGTGGTGCAAGTTTTGCTGCATCGGAATTGGACAGGCCCGCGGTCAATCTCGAATATGGCCAGTCCTATCTTGAAAAACTGCGCGATATGCCAGCGACCGGAGGGCTTTTGCCCAAGGTAATCGCTGCTTACAATGCCGGTCCTGTGCCGGTTGCGCGATGGAATAGCGAAATCCGCGATAACGGCGATCCGCTGTTGTTCATAGAATCGATTCCTTATTGGGAAACGCGGGGCTATGTCTCGATCATCCTGCGGAATTACTGGATATATGAAATGCGTGAAAACAAGGCATCGGGCAGCCTGAACGGCCTCGCACAATATCTCTGGCCCAGATTTCCCGATGCCAATGGTCATGTCGTTGCCAAGCGCGCCAACGGAGGCAGCATTGCCGCTCGATGAGAGCCTTATGTTCAAGCCGGTCAACATTGCTTTGCTGACCGTTTCGGACACGCGGGGGGCAGAGGACGATACCAGCGGCGATATCCTTGCCCAACGTATTACCGAAGCAGGGCACAAGATTATCGAGCGCGCGATCCTGCGTGACGATACCGCAATGATCACCGCGCGGCTGCATAACTGGATCGACGACGACAATATCGATGTGGTGATCTCGACGGGTGGAACCGGCCTGACCGGACGCGACGTGACGCCTGAAGCACTTGACCGGGTAAAAACCAAGGATATTCCGGGATTTGGAGAGCTTTTTCGCTGGCTCAGTTATGCCAGCATCGGCACATCCACCATCCAGTCGCGCGCCTGCGCGGTGTTGGCGCGCGGGACTTACATTTTCGCATTACCAGGCTCGAATGGCGCAGTGAAAGATGGCTGGGACCAGATACTGGTCCATCAACTCGACAGCCGCCACAAGCCATGCAACTTTGTGGAACTCATGCCGAGATTGCGAGAAACTTAAACAGGTTCCGGAAAACTGATCTCGAACGCTGCGCCCTTTTCGCGCGGCATAACCCGAAACTCGCCCGATAATTGCTGCAGCAAGGCACCGACAATCGTCATGCCGAACCCGCCTGACGACATGGGGTCGAAACCCGCTTTCAGTCCGACGCCATTGTCCGCCACCGACAACCGGATCTGGCCATCGCCGGCAGCGACATTCAGATCTATTCTGTTGTCGCCGTCAGCCACGAATGCATATTTGATCGCGTTGGTGAGGAGTTCGCCAACTATCAGCGCAACAGGAACGGCCTTGTCCATATTGAGGCTGATTTCGCGTTCGACGGTGAAATTATGTTTTATCGATCCTGCGGATGAAAATGCGCCGATGGTTTCGTCGGCAAATTGCCTCAGATAGCTGCCAAGCTCGACGCTGGTATGCTCGCCTTCGGAATAGAGATGGCGGTGCAGGTTGGCAACGATGTCCACCCTCAACCTTGCTTCGCTAAGCGCCTGCCTCAGCTCTGCCGACTCGCTTTTTCTGGCCTGAAGCTGAAGCAGCGACGTGACGATCTGCAAACTGTTCTTCACCCGATGGTTGACCTCGTACAGCAACGCTTCCTTGATCTTCACCGCGTCCGCCAAATCCTGCTCCATAGCGTAACGCTCGGTATCGTCGTGGATGGTCAGAACCGCTCCTATTTTCTCGCCATTTGTCGCATACACAGGTTGTGCATTGCCTATGGCAAGAACTTCCGTGCCATCGGGCTTCCGAATTCGCCAGCGAGCGCGAATAACCGTTTCGTCGTTCAACACCGCGCGTGCCAGTGGCAGGGTTTCCATAGGGTGCGGTTCGCCCTCTTCCGTGAAGAGGCTGTAGGTCGAAGCATATTCCTCCGGCTCGACATCCAGTTTGCTGACACCATGCAATGTATTTGCGGCCTCGTTGACGAAAGATATCTTACCGTTCGGATCGGTAATGATGACCCCCTCCACGAGTTGCCCCAAGATAGCATCCCTGTAGGAACCGACCGCCTCGAGGCGGCTATTGGCATTATGGAGCTTTGCTTCCGTGCGCTGCTGGGCGCTGATGTCGGTGTGGACACCTACCCACCCCAGGATTTCGCCATTGTTGTCGCAGGCTGGTTCGATCTGCGTCAAAAAGGTGCGGAAACTGCCGTCGGCCGCTTTCAGCGGCATAGTCAGCTCAAGCGATGATTTTGCTTCGAATGCTTTTTGCCATTCGACCATGATGTCCGACAGGATTTCGGGCTTATGGACCGCGCGCCAGCCTCCATTGGCCATCTGTGCGTCAGTGGTCCCGCAATAGGCGTGCCATCGCTTGTTGAACCAGAATATGTTCCCTTGCGGGTCAGCCATCCAGCACAGCGTGGGCACATTTTCCACAAATATGCGTAACAGTGAGTCGTCCATTTTGGCGATCATGCGGTGGTCCCTGCTTTTCGGCTCGTTTGTCCGTGCTGAATTATCTGGAAAATAAATGCAAATCCGGAATCCAATAATTTAGTTCTATTTATGTTCTCTGCGCCATGTTATGCAGCAGCTATGGAAAAGACAGAACTGGCCGCGGCACAACACGGGCGGGGTGCGCCAACCAATACCACACCCGACCGGTTCAACATGAACCAACGGGTTTTGGATGGAGATTGGCTGGATGCGCGAGAGATGGAAGATGGCCAGACCAAGCCCGTAAAGACAACGGTGACCGAGGAGTTTCCAAAGTCGATTGTCTCGTTCAACAATTCGCCGGATCTTCCTTTCGACCGTTCGATCAACGCCTATCGGGGGTGCGAACATGGGTGTGTCTATTGTTATGCCAGACCGACGCACGCCTATCACGATTTGTCGCCCGGGCTCGATTTCGAGAGCAAGCTGTTCGCCAAACCTGGCGCTGCCGCGTTACTGCGTAAAACTTTGGCAAAGCCCGGTTATGTGCCGGCACCCATTGCACTCGGTACCAACACCGATCCTTATCAACCGATTGAACGAAACTATCGGATCACCCGTCAGATATTGGAGGTGATGGTCGAAACCCGGCATCCTGTCGTTATCACCACCAAGTCCGCTCGGGTACTGGATGATATTGATTTGCTGGTCGATCTGGCCCGCGACGGGCTGACGGGAGTGGCACTGTCCATCACTACACTCGACCCCAAGCTGACTGGCATAATGGAACCTCGCGCCTCCTCACCGAAGAACAGGCTCTCGGCAGTGCGGAAGCTGTCTGAAGCGGGTATCTATACGCACGTCAATGTCGCGCCGGTCATCCCGGCCATCACCGATCATGAGATCGAGGCTATTGTCGAAGCCGCGGTCGATCATGGCGCGAAAAGCCTGTCATGGATTCCCGTTCGCCTCCCGCACGAACTCGCCCCCTTGTTCCGCGATTGGTTGCAGGTGCATTTTCCCGACCGGGCAGGCAAGGTGATGAACATCATACGCGACTTGCGCGGCGGTAGAGACAACGACCCCGATTTTTTCGCGAGGATGAAGGGTCAGGGTGTGTGGGCCGACCTGATCCGAACACGATTCCAGATTGCCCGAAAAAAGGCCGGTTTGGGTTCCTCGAAATGGGGTGTTCGCAGCGATCTGTTCAGGTCGCCGACTCTGGACGGGCAGTTGAGCCTATTTTGAAGGAACCTTCACGAGGAACGGATTCCTGCCATCTTCAAGCGCAAATTCGGGTCGTTGGGCCAGAAATTCGTCCACTGCGGTCCGACAGCCGCCATAGTCATGATAGTCGTCGATGATAATCATGCCGCCAGGAGACAATCGGTCTGCGCAGAACGACAGGCATAATGCAACCGGATCATACCAGTCACAATCGATGTGAGCCAGCGACACTTTCTGAATATCGGTGCCAGGCAAAGTGTCCTCGAAAATGCCCTGGCAGAGAATTACGTGCTGACCATCGACGGGAACACCATATTGCGCAAATGAATTGCTCACTTGCGTGAGCAGGTCGTCGCGATAGCCATAATATTCCTCGCCGCGGATCCCTTTCGACTTTCCGGACTGGATGATGTCATAGCGCAATCTGGATTTCTCGTCGTCCTTGTCAGACGTCGGCGGTGGAATCTGGCCGAAAACATCGAAACCGAAAAATCGTTTTGGTGGTAGGGCATATTTGGCCATCAATATTCCCGACCCGCCCAAGGCCACGCCGAACTCGAGAATATCACCCTCAGCGCCCGATGTCTGGCGGCACGCGGCGTCGATCCGGTCAAGTTTTTCAAAATTGAGATAAGTAAGCTTGTCCCGGACAACCTTCAGCGAGGTCGGCGATCGCATGGCAAGCTTCGTCGCGAAAAAGCCTTGGCGGAGCAGTTGAGTCATTCCGGATTTTGGTCCGTTGGGCCAATTTGTGCAGGTCCCATGGCTTATCCTTCCAATATAAAATCTTTGAACTGCTGCCGCAGCGCGACCTTCTGGATCTTGCCGGTACCGGTATGCGGCAGTTCATCCACGAACAGAACCCGATCTGGCATCCACCATTTCGCGATGCGTTCGGCCAGATATGCCTTGACCGCTTCCTCATCGATATCGGCATCCGGTTTTTTGACCGCGACGAGTACAGGCCGTTCATCCCATTTGGGATGCGGCACGCCAATCGCACCAGCCTCGGCGATGCCGGGGCAGCCAACCGCAATATTCTCGAGTTCGACCGAACTGATCCATTCCCCGCCTGATTTGATGACATCCTTCACGCGGTCGGTAATCTGCATCGTACCGTCCGGGTGGAGGACCGCGACATCACCGGTATCGAACCATTGTTCCGCATCGACCGCATCCGTTTCGGCCTTGAAATAGCGTTTGATGACCCACGGACCACGTATCTGCAGCGCGCCCGACGTCGTGCCGTCACGCGGCGCAACATTGCCATCCTTGTCAATCACGCGCAGCTCGACACCGAAAGGCACCCTGCCCTGTTTGCACACAACGTCAATCTGGTCGTCGAGCGTCAGTTCATCCCAATCGGGTGTCGGCGACCCCATTGTACCGATGGGCGACGTTTCGGTCATGCCCCAGGCGTGCGATACACGCACCCCCGCTTTCATAAGTCGCTCGATCATTGCTCGTGGCGCTGCCGAGCCGCCGA
Source organism: Sphingomonadaceae bacterium (assembly GCA_016742125.1). Lineage (GTDB taxonomy): Bacteria > Pseudomonadota > Alphaproteobacteria > Sphingomonadales > Sphingomonadaceae > Sphingorhabdus_B. The sequence continues at coordinate 36,639 of JACVCM010000025.1, forward strand.
TGGTAACGAGCCGCAATTTGCCCAGGCTGGCGTCGCGCCCTGCCGCTGCCTCGGCGTCCAGATGCCCGAACATGGCGAGCC
>JACVCM010000026.1 GCA_016742125.1 Sphingomonadaceae bacterium
GCCTGATACGCGACCTTCGAAGACCTTTTCATGTCCGTCGGGCCAGGCCAGTGCGAGTGTGCAGGTGAAATAGGCGCTACGGTCGGTATCTGGTCCAAGTTCCGCCAGTTTACCCTCGACCTTGCCCATCGCCATATACCAGTCGCGGCCAGGGCCGCCTTCGAAAGCTTGCTTTTCGGCCCAGTCGGCAGTGTAGACACCGGGCGCGCCTTCCAACGCCGGCACGCATAGCCCGCTATCGTCCGCCAATGCAGGCAGGCCCGAGCCTTGTGCCGATGCATGCGCCTTAAGGAGCGCATTTTCGGCGAAGGTGGTGCCGGTTTCCACCGGTTCGGGAAGGCCGAGCTCACCAGCTGACACGGGTTCGATGCCATATGGCTGGAGCAATGCTCTTATTTCCTTGACCTTGCCGGTATTATGGCTGGCAATGACGAGTTTGCCGGGGAAAAGCTTGCGGTGCTGCACGGCTTTACTTCACCGCGTCGGCCTGAACGGCGAAAATCCGGTCAGTTCCCATGCGTGCCAAGCGGAGCAAGCGAAGCAGCGCTTCTTCGTCATAGGTTGCACCCTCCGCTGTAGCCTGGACTTCGGCAATCTTGCCACCTTCGAGCAGTACGAAATTGGCGTCGGCGTCGGCGCTCGAATCCTCAACATAATCAAGGTCCAGCACCGGCGTGCCGTTATAAATGCCGCACGAAACGGCCGCGACACGCCCGCTAATTGGGTCTTCCTTGATTGCGCCCGACGCCATCAGTCCATCGACCGCCAATCGCAACGCAACCCACGCACCCGAAATCGCTGCTGTCCGCGTGCCGCCATCCGCCTGCAACACGTCGCAATCGAGCGTAATCTGATGCTCGCCCAATTTCTTCATATCGACAACGGCGCGTAAAGAACGTCCGATAAGACGCTGAATTTCCTGGGTCCGTCCCGATTGCTTTCCTTTCGCAGCTTCACGCTGGCCACGGGTGTGCGTTGCGCGCGGCAGCATCGAATATTCGGCGGTTACCCAACCTTCACCCTTGCCGCGAAGCCAGGGCGGTAAACGATCTTCAACGCTTGCCGTCACCAGCACACGGGTGTCGCCAAAGCCGATCAGGCAGCTGCCTTCGGCATGTTTGGTGAAATGGGTTTCAATCGAAATGGGGCGCATTTCGTCGGGCGCACGGCCGGATGGACGCATGATAATCTCCTGATAAGGGGTTGTCGGTCGCCATAGCCGCCCCCGCTTGCTTTGCAAGCCTGCTGCGCTACATCTGACGCGTGAGCAACACCGCTATAAACGAACTTAATGATCGTACGCGCACCATTTTCAGGATGGTGGTTGAGAGCTATCTCGACAGCGGCGCGCCGGTGGGATCGCGCACCATTTCGAAATTTGCGGGGCTGAACCTGTCTCCGGCATCGATCCGCAACGTGATGCAGGATCTGGAAGAGGCCGGACTGCTCGCGGCGCCACACACAAGCGCTGGTCGGATGCCGACAGAAAGCGGGCTGCGGCTGTTTGTCGATGGGATGATGCAGGCGGCGGAGCCTTCGCCCGAAGAACGGCGTGCGATCGAATCGCAGATCAAGGGCGATGGTCCGATTGAGGAGGCGCTTGCGGCAGCGACATCGGTTCTGTCGGGACTATCCGCCTGCGCCGGCATAGTCATGGTACCAAAGCGTGACGCCGTGCTACGGGCGTTCAGTTTTGCGCGGCTGTCGCGTACGCAGGCGCTGGCCATCATGGTCGGCACGGACAGCAGTGTCGAAAACCGCATTGTGCCGATTGATGCGTCTGTAAGCGACGGCGCGTTGATCGAGGCGTCGAACTATATTTCCGCTCGGCTGTCAGGACTTACGCTTTCCGAAGCGCTCGCCCAACTTGACGGCGAGATACGCAGCGAAAAGGCGGAGCTGGGTGCCGTCAGCGAAAAACTGGTTCGCGACGGATTGGCGGTTTGGTCGTTGGATGCGAATGACCGCCCCGTGTTGATAGTGCGCGGGCAATCCAACCTGATCGATGAAGCCGCCGCCGCCGACCTTGACCGTGTCCGGCAGTTGCTCGACGAACTCGAAAACAAGGAAGAAATCGCGCGGCTGGTGGACAGCGCGCGCGAGGCACAATCTACGCGCATCTTCATCGGGTCGGAGAATAATCTCTTCTCCCTGTCGGGCTCCTCTGTAATCGCTGCACCCTATCGGGAGGCTGGGGGCAAGGTGGTTGGTGTAGTCGGCGTGATCGGCCCCACGCGCCTCAACTATGCGCGCATTGTTCCGATGGTCGATTTCACGGCACAGGCGCTTAGCCGCTTGATGAAATAAAATTGCTTTCTATAAGCGCTCGAAGGCGCGCGGCGGAACCGCAGCGCAAACATATGGATTAACGGGGCTATGACCGACAAGAAAAGCGAAACGGCGGACGTCGCCGTGGAAAAGGAACTCGAAGGCGTGCCGGAACATCTGAAGGAAGATGCACCAGAGACAGGAAACGCTGCGGAGGCAAAAATCGCCGAACTGGAAGAGGCACTAACTGCTGCGAAGCAGGATATGCTCTATGCGCAGGCGGAAACCCAAAATGTCCGCCGCCGCATGGAAAAGGAAGCGGCAGATGCACGCGCCTATGCCGCGACCGGCTTTGCGCGTGACATATTGTCAGTATCTGACAATCTGACGCGTGCGCTGGAGGCGATCCCGCCTGAATTGCGCGAAGATGACAAGATGAAAGCACTTATCACCGGTCTCGAAGCAACAGGCCGCGAGCTGGAAAGCGTGTTTGCCAAGAATGGCATCAGCCGTATCGCCGCAATGGGCTTGCCGCTCGATCCGAATCAGCATCAGGCGATGGTCGAAATCCCCAGTGCAGATGCCGAACCGGGCACCATTGTTGCAGAAATGCAGGCTGGATATATGATCAAAGACCGGCTTTTGCGGCCTGCGCTTGTGGGCGTGGCGAAGAAGGCGGATTGATATTTTGGCGGGGGTGGCGGTAGCGGCCTGATTTCGCTATCCACCCTGTCCATGACCACAGCGGCAATCCCTTTGGACCGCCAGTCCCTCTGGCGCGATGAGCTTCGCGCGACCCTGGCGCTTGCCTGGCCGCTGGTCTTGACCAATCTGTCGATGGCCATGATTGGCGCGGTCGATGTGGTGATGGTGGGCTGGCTTGGGCCCACCGAACTTGCCGCAGCTTCGCTCGGGTTCAACCTGTGTATGATCGGCGGAATCTTTGCGATGGGGCTGGTCACCGCAAGCTCGCCGATGATGGCAAGCGAACTCGGGCGCAAATGGAATAGTGTGCGCGACGTGCGTCGTACCTTCCGGCAATCGCTGTGGACGGGGCTTTTTGTCTGTCTGCCGGTATGGGCGGTCCTCTGGAACAGCGAGGCGTTGTTGCTGGCGATGGGCCAACTTCCTGATCTGGCCAGTCTGGCAAGCGATTATGTGCGCGCATATATGTGGTCGCTGCTGCCGTTCATGTGGTTGATCGCAGCACGCAATTTTCTGTCGGCACTGGAAAAGCCGCTATGGTCCCTGATTATCGGGATTGCCGGTGTATTCGCCAACGCGCTCTTTAACTACGCGCTGATTTTCGGGCATTTCGGGATGCCGCGGCTCGAACTGGTAGGGGCGGGCATTGGCAGTATCCTTGCCAATGCCTTCATGTTCATTGCGATGGTGACAGTTCTCAGCCTGCACCGGGATTTTCGGCGGTATCGGTTGTTCGGTCGTTGGTGGCGCAGCGACTGGCAGCGGTTTCGCGAGATGTGGCGGCTCGGTCTGCCAATCGGTATCTCGCTAGGGCTGGAAGGCGGGGTGTTTTCCGTCGCAGCCATGTTGATGGGATTGATTAGCGCAGAGGCGCTGGCCGCGCATGCGGTAGCACTGCAGATCGCCTCGCTGACTTTCATGGTCCCCATGGGTCTGGGGCAGGCGGCCACGGTGCGGGTCGGTATCGGCTACGGGCGGCGCGATGCCTTGATGATCCACCGGGCAGGCTGGACCAGCTTTACGCTAGGAACGGGCTTCATGATTCTAATGGCGACGCTTATTCTGCTTATCCCGCACACGCTGATCTCGATTTTCATGGACCCAGCGCTGGCGCAAAATCAGGCCGTGATCCCGCTGGCCGCGCAGTTCTTGCTAGTGGCCGCGTTATTCCAGATTTTCGACGGCGCGCAGGTGGTCGGGCAGGGCATGCTCCGCGGACTGCACGATACGCGTGTGCCGATGCTGTTTGCGGCGTTCGGCTATTGGGCAGTAGGTATCGGTGTTGGCGCTTGGCTGGCCTTTGAACGCGACTGGGGCGGGGCCGGTATCTGGACCGGGCTTGCGACTGGACTTGGCATTGTTGCAGTGCTGATGTTGAGCCGGTGGCTGATGCGTCACCGGCTCGGACTGGTGCCATCCACCTGAATTGTCCGCCCGGTTTTCGTCGCGTCGCTGCTTCGGATTTATCATCAAAAGCGTCCCGCCCGCCGACGCCCCCTATCGACTTGCGATGGGCAGAATTAGAATGGAAGCACCCCATCATATTGCGATAATGGCGGGGCGCCGGCCACCCTCACGCCGTGCCGCAACAGGAATATGTGCCGGACAATTTCGGCTTGCTGCTCGATGCCATATTGTTCCAGCTTCCAGCCCGGCTTCAGGCTGTAGTCATAGCGGGAAAATGGGTGTCGCCTGAGCGGCAGAAAAATACCCTTCTGGTGCTGCCAGACATGGACTAGCCCGTGAATGAACAGCCCCTGCAAACCAATATCGCGGTCACAGAAATCATGGCAGAACAGTTCGTTCTTCGGGTGGAACCAAAGATGTCCGTCCGGGGCCATCGTTATCCGCTTCGGCTGAAACCACCACCATTTCCGGTTGTGTATGCGGATTTTCCCGTAATCGAGCGCATCGCCGAACACAGATTGGGCCAAGGCACGCTCGCGAACGGTCAGGGGGCGACCGGATGGATGTGGGCCGAACATGCTTTAGACAGATGCCCTATAGTCATCCTGAACTTGTTTCAGGATAACCAACCGTCTTTGCTTACATTCCTGAAGCACGTCCAGGACGACAAGATGGCAGGAAACAGCCATGCCTAGCCGTCAATCGCCTTTTTCTCATCAGGATCGGTGCCGTCCATTTCCTGCACCTGCGCTGTTACCAAAATCCGTTCATTATTCGAAAACAGGAACTCGGTCTCGATCTCGCCAAGTCGACGCGGGATCAAATTTACCCCCCACATCATCACATGCTTGCCGCCTTTTTTGAACTCGACCTTTTCACCAGCCGGAATGAATACACGGGTCATGGGCTTCATCGTGACAGCGCCGGTCTTCGGATCGACACCGACATCATGCATTTCCGTGCGGATAGCAGACGGCGTACTCACGCGCAGCAGATACACATCTTCCGGCCCGCCATAGACGTTGAAATGATAGGAAGACGGGTTGCTGTCGACCGGCGACAGCGTGACCACCGCCTCTTTCACTTTCAATTGCGGGGTCGGTCCGCAGGATCCCAGCACCAAAGCTGCGGCAGCAGCACCCCATGTCAACAGGCGTCGGTTCATAGCTTCCTCTTCGATCGACAAGCGCTTCGAAAGCGCGGCGTTTGGTCACTTTTTGACTATCTAGGTCGGCGATAGTCTTGTGCCAAGCAATTTGGCACCTATATCGCCGCTACAACGTCGTTTTGCGGGGAAGTCGGTGCCTGATAGGGCCGGCTCGCGAAAGGGCAGACTTAAGTTCAATATCTAGTATTTCGGGGTAAGTTTTTATGGCTAAAGTTATCGGTATCGACTTGGGCACAACCAACAGCTGCGTCGCGGTGATGGATGGCGGGAAGCCCAAGGTCATCGAGAATGCCGAAGGCGCGCGCACCACACCGTCGATCGTTGCCTTTGCGAAGGATGGCGAACGTTTGATCGGGCAGCCGGCGAAGCGGCAGGCAGTGACCAATCCGGACAGCACGATCTTTGCGGTAAAGCGCCTTATCGGTCGCCGCTTCGACGATCCGATTACCAAGAAGGACACCGAACTGGTGCCGTACCAGATCGTCAAGGGCAAGAATGGCGATGCCTGGGTGAAGGCTGGTGGTGACGATTATTCGCCCTCGCAGATTTCCGCATTCATCTTGCAGAAGATGAAGGAGACGGCGGAAGCCTATCTGGGCGAAACCGTCACGCAGGCGGTTATCACCGTTCCTGCCTATTTCAATGATGCCCAGCGTCAGGCAACCAAGGACGCAGGCCAGATTGCGGGTCTCGAGGTTTTGCGCATCATTAACGAGCCGACAGCGGCAGCGCTTGCCTATGGTCTCGACAAGGACGAGAATAAGACCATCGCGGTCTACGACCTCGGTGGCGGCACCTTCGACATCTCGATCCTCGAAGTCGGTGATGGCGTGTTCGAGGTGAAGTCGACCAACGGCGACACCTTCCTGGGCGGTGAAGATTTTGACAGCAAGCTCGTCGAGTTTCTGGCAGCCGACTTCCAGAAGGCCGAAGGCATCGATCTCACCAAAGACAAGCTGGCGTTGCAGCGTTTGAAAGAATCGGCGGAAAAGGCCAAGATCGAACTGTCATCTGCGCAGACGACCGAAGTCAATCTTCCGTTCATAACGGCCGACCAGAATGGTCCGAAGCACTTGGTGAAAACCATTACCCGTGCCGACCTCGAAAAGCTGGTGGATGACCTGATCAAGCGCACGCTGGAGCCTTGCAAGAAGGCAATGGCAGATGCTGGTCTGAAGGCCGATCAGATCGACGAAGTCGTCATGGTGGGTGGTATGACCCGCATGCCCAAAGTACGCGAAGTCGTGAAGGGCTTTTTCGGCAAGGAACCGCATACGGGTGTAAACCCCGACGAAGTCGTGGCGATGGGTGCTGCCATTCAGGCAGGCGTATTGCAGGGCGATGTCAAGGATGTGCTGCTGCTCGATGTGACCCCCCTGTCGCTGGGGATCGAGACGCTGGGTGGTGTTTTCACCCGCATGATCGACCGTAACACGACGATCCCAACCAAGAAGAGCCAGGTCTATTCGACTGCGGAAGATAACCAGAATGCGGTGACTATCCGGGTTTTCCAAGGCGAGCGCGAAATGGCGGCGGACAACAAGCTGCTGGGCAATTTCGACCTTGTTGGGATCCCGCCGGCACCGCGCGGCGTGCCGCAGATCGAGGTCACTTTCGACATCGATGCCAACGGCCTTGTCAGCGTGACCGCGAAAGACAAGGGTACGGGCAAAGAGCAGCAGATCAAGATCCAGGCATCTGGCGGTCTGTCTGACGCCGACATCGACCAGATGGTGCGCGATGCCGAGCAGTTTGCCGAAGAAGACAAGAAGCGGCGTGAGGCGGCTGAAGCCAAAAACAATGCCGAAAGCCTTGTCCACACGACCGAGAAGCAACTTGAAGAGCATGGCGACAAGATTGACGCCGGTTTGAAGAGCGAGATTGAGGCCGCTGTCGCTGAAACCAAGACGGCAATCGAGGGTGGCGATGCCGAGGCAATGAAGGAAAAGGCTACTGCCTTGGCCCAAGTTGCGATGAAGCTTGGCGAAGCGATCTACAAGGAAGAGCAGGCGGCGGGTGCCAATGCCGGTGCGGCAACCGAGGAGGCGGCGGCCGACGAAAATGTCGTCGACGCAGAATTCTCCGAAGTAGACGAAGACAAGAAAGACTGATGGAGATGCTTCCCGGTCGTCGCCACCGAAACGCAGCGACGGCCGGGGGGCTGGGGGATTAGTCGATGGACAGGCTTAGTAATTTGGTCATCCTGAACTTGTTTCAGGATAACGCGCAGCTGTTATTTGTTGTCCCGAAACACGTTCGGGATGACGATATGCTGATGGTTTGGGGCTTATCATGAGTCTCGACGCTGATTATTATGAACTGCTTGAGGTTGACCGCACGGCGGACGAAAAGACGCTGAAGTCGTCCTACCGCCGGATCGCAATGGAGTGTCATCCGGACCGCAATCCGGGATGCGCGAAATCCGAAGCGCGTTTCAAAGCCGTGTCCGAAGCCTACGATGTCCTGAAAGACCCGCAAAAACGCGCAGCCTATGACCGCTTCGGCAAGGCCGCGTTCGAAAATGGCGGCATGGGCGGTGGCCAAGCCGGCGCGGGTTTTGGCGATTTTTCTGATATTTTTGAGAGCTTCTTCGGCGATGCTTTTGGCGGTCGCCAGCGCGGTCCAGCGCGCGGCGCAGACCTGCGATACGATCTAGAAATTTCTCTCGACGAGGCGTTCCATGGCAAGGATGCCGAAATCACCATCGACGTCGCTTCGAAATGCGGCACCTGCGATGGATCGGGCGCGACACCCGGCTCCGGGAAGCGGCGGTGCAACCTGTGCGCCGGTCATGGCAAAGTGCGTGCGCAACAGGGCTTTTTCGTGGTCGAACGCACCTGTCCGACCTGCCACGGGCGCGGCGAGGTCATCGAAGACCCCTGCGGTGTGTGCGGAGGCGAAGGCCGTGTCGACGAACGTAAAACGATCTCGGTCAACATCCCTCCCGGCGTAGACGAGGGCACGCGCATCCGCGTCGCTGGAAAAGGCGAGGCCGGGCCTTATGGCGCTGCCGCCGGCGACCTTTACATCTTTATCCATCTTTCGCGGCACAAGATGTTCGAGCGCGACGGCACGACACTGTTTTGCCGCGCGCCGGTGAGCTTCACGACAGCTGCATTGGGCGGCGAAATCCGCATTCCCGGCCTAGATGGGGCGGAGCATATCATTATTGTCCCCGAAGGCATTCAGTCGGGCAAGCAGCTCCGCCAGCGCGGCGCGGGCATGCCTGTTCTTCAGGGACGCGGCCGAGGTGACATGGTCATCCAGATAGATGTCGAAACGCCGTCAAGGCTGACCGCGCGACAGAAAGAATTGCTGCGCGAATTCCGCGAAACTGAAACGGGGGAGGAATGCCCCCAATCCAGCGGCTTTTTCAGCAAGCTGAAAGAAGCCTGGAGCGACCTGACCGACTGATTCGCGTTGCTGGGTCTTTCGTGATAAATGAAAGACTTGGGAGCGACTCGGATGAGCGGAAGCGGGCTGCAAAAGCGTGACCTTTTAAAGGTGTTGATGTTCGCGCCACTGGCCGCCCCCGCCTTTGCGCAAGATCAGAGGTTATTCGGCATCAAGGTGCCGAAGCAATTGATGGAATTCATTCCCGCCAAGCCGCTCAACATCGCGATGACCGTAGAAGCCGTGATCCGCATGGAAAGCGAGGCGGACAAGAAAGGACTGCCTGAGTCCCCGCTTCAACGAAACAAGGGCAAGCGCATTACTGCAACCGAAGGTTCGATATACCAGCTTGTCCTGCCACGTCTGGTGGCATTGATCGATCGCAGCGAGCAACATGACCTCGGACTGGCGGATGAGGCGGGGTCGGTGCTGGCCGAGCTGCATGCCTCGCAACATGGCCTGCCGGACGCGTTGCTGAATCTGTCGATCGATATTTCATCGTTTGCACCGGGCGCGCCCTTGGCGTTCGGGCTGTTCGGCACGTCGCAAGGCGCGGTTTTGCCCGGTCCTGTTCTCGACATTTCTGACAATAAGCAGCAACCGTCCGGGGATGACCCGCCGCTCAGCAAGGCGAAGGATTTCGGAACTCTTCGCCCCGAATATGCGCGCCTGTTCAAGACCGCGATCATCAGGCCGGATTATACCGATACTGCCGATTGGCACCGCGAGATGATGCTGAAGTCGAAGCCCCGCTATCGTTCCGTATCCGATGATACCGGTGTACCCTGGTATTTCATCGCAGTCTGCCATGCGCTGGAGGCAAGTTTCAACTTTCGCGCCCATTTGCACAATGGAGACTTTCCCCTCAGCGCACGGACGCGTCAGGTACCGGCAGGACGACCGACGAAATGGTTGCCACCATCAGACTGGGAATCCAGCGCGCGAGATGCGCTCCGTCTATTGGGATTTACCGGACAGAACGACTGGTCGCTGGAACGCACATTATACCGGATCGAGGCCTATAACGGCTTTGGCTATCGACCCCATGGGATTGCATCGCCTTATCTTTGGAGCTTTTCCAACCACTATATGCGCGGCAAATATGTTGCTGACGGAAAATGGAGCGCTACGGCAAAATCACAACAGTGCGGCGCTGCGGTGATGCTGAAACTGCTAACCGACGCTGGCGAAATCGACTGGCCTGATGCTTAGTCATTGCATTGTCCATATTGTTCGATAGCCTGCGCCCCCGATCTTCAGGAGTCCCTCACCATGAAAAAGCTAGTTTCGACTGCCGTAATTACTCTTGCAGCGGTCGCTCCCGCATTTGCACAGCAGGATCTCAGCAAGGTCGAGATTAAAGCCGAACAACTCGCTCCCGGCGTCGCTGTCTTGTTTGGGGCAGGCGGCAATATCGGCATATCATATGGGGAGGACGGCACGATCCTGATTGACGACCAGTTTGCGCCGTTGACACCGAAAATCCAGAAGGCCGTGTCCGATCTCGGCGCTCAGCCGGTGAAATTTCTGCTCAATACCCACTGGCATGGCGACCATAGTGGCGGGAATGAGAATCTTGGCAAAGCAGGCGCGATCATCATGGCGCATGACAATGTCCGGGTGAGAATGGCGAGCGATCAGCAGACGGCATTTGGCGAAGTCAAGGCAAGTCCCAAGGCTGCGCTTCCCGTTGTCACTTATGCCGATGGGCTGAAGCTACATCTGAACGGCGAAGAGGTTCGCGTAATTCACATGCCTGCCGCGCACACCGACGGCGACAGCATCATTTACTGGACCAAATCCAACGTCATCCACATGGGCGATCTGTTCTTCAACAAGATGAGCTATCCCTTTGTCGATGCAAGCAGCGGCGGAAACGTGCGAGGCGTTGTTACCGCTGCCGACCAGGTTCTGGCATTCGCCAATGACCAGACAAAAATTATCCCCGGCCATGGGGCTATCGCGACAAAAGCCGACCTTCAGCAATATCGCAACATGGTTGCGGAGATAATCACCAAGGTCGAAGCGGGCATAAAGGCTGGCAAGACGCTCGACCAGATCAAGGCCGAGAAGCCTGCCGACGGTTATGGAGTCAACACCAGCGGATTTATAACGGCCGACCGGTTTGTGGAAACGGTGTATTCGATGGTCAAATAAATCAGGGTGCAGTTCCGCCTAATGCCTCGATTTCGCTGCGGAGCGAAGTTGTAAGTGGGCGAATGCGGTTCAGCCTCTCCTGTTCCTGATCGAGAATTGCAGCAAAAGCTGCGCGCTTGGATGTACGTATGTCTGCGTCGGAAATCTGCATTGCTGCTGGCAAGGATGACAGCACAATGTCTATCAAACGCTCTGCACCGTGCAGTCGTCCCCAGAGATAGTCGTTCTCCCGGTATGCGCGGCTGAAAAAGGCACCGAAATTGTTGAATTCTATGCCCTTCAGCGTTGCCGCCGCACCGCCGCTCCTGATGGCGTGGCAGTCTTCGGGAGAAATGCGATCGACCTTTACCGGATCAAATTCGTCAAGGCCCTCACCTTGCAACAGCGGCAGCGTCGCGATGTCGTAGAGCGGATATCCAATGTAACCCAGCAGCATGATCCGTCGATTGTCGTCGGGCATCAACAAAAGTGCGTCGCACAATATGCGGTCGGTGAGCCGGTCGGTTTCAATCAACCCGCGCCGCTGGGCCAGCGCGTCAAGCAGGTCGCCGGGGTGATCGATCCCGTTTTCTACCAGCTTCGCAAAATTCGCGCCCAGATAATCAGAGGTCTCCCGCTCCAGGAATAGCGACAGGCAGGCGTATATATTGTCGTGCATCGCCTTGGTGCCGATACCCCCCTCACCATAATCTGCTTCAATCTCATGCGCCAGGCGGCGAGCCAGAAAGCGCAGGCGTCTTATGCGGAAGCGGATGTCGTGTTCGCGGAAGAATTGAATCGATTGCCGCGTCGCACCGACGCCCTTGTTGCCCACCATGGCATCGAGGCCACGTTCGCGGATTTCGGTCCAAATAGCCCCGCGTAACTGACGAAAATGATTTGACTGGCCTTCGGGCCATGCACGCCGCGCGATGGCCATGATGTCATCAACTACCCCGGAAAGCTTGAGGTGACCATAGGCCGGATAGCTGTACCCCGCAGCATTCGCAGCCTTTTCATTGGCGGTCGATCGCCATTTCTGAAGCCGCTCAGGCGTGGGTTGCGACAGGAACCAGGTCTTTCCCAGCATTTTTTCGATGCTCTTTTCGACCTCGACGCGCAAATTGTCGGTGATCTGTCGCATCCGCTCAATGCGCTCAGTCCGCCCTTCCAGCTTCTCCAGGCTGTCGCGAATGGGCTGCTCGCGGGGAATGTTCGATGTCGCGCCGAATATTGTCGAAAAGAACCCGGGCGGCTTCATTCTCGCGCTATCCTTGTCGTTCGAACTGCCGCGCTTCCCGAAGCGGAAACTGGGTCTTCCCGGCTTGGGGTCGATGTAGACGAAACGCCGGTCGACTTCGCGCCGTGCTGGGCGATTGCGCAGTGCCTCGATTGCCTGGTTGAAGGGGGCGTTTGCGAGCACCGACCCGTCGATCAGCATGGTATCGGCGGCCGCACCGACGGCAAATTGTTGCGGTAATATGCGTTGCAGGAAAACGTCACGGCTGGGCCATTCGAGCTTGCGCGCCTTTACCTGCGCGTCTAGTTCGCGCGCCGAAAAGGGAGGGAAGGCGCCAGGAAAGCTCGCCGTCGCGCGGGCGGCAAATACCAGTTCCGGAATGGCCGCGAGATTGTCGCCTGACTTCCCGCGTGTTGAAAAGTCGATGGTAATGCGATGCTCGCTTTCGACGACCATCGATGGGCTGTTCAGCATCAATATCTGGTCGTGCCCTGCGAAATCGGTGACGGTAACAAACAGGTCCAACGGCTGATGCGGCGGCAGAAGTGCTTTGCCGACTGCACCTTTCGCCATGGCATCGAGTGCGTCGAACAACAGACCCGAAAACACCCGGCCGCCAAAGGGTGGCGCAAACCAGCGGGCGCGGACGAACCGCGATAACTTGGCCGCGACCTCTTCTTTCGCTTCGTCCGAAACCATGCGGTCGATTGCCCCACCACGGCGACGCAGGATCATCCAAGCGATGGGGATAGCCCAGAATTTGGAAAACCGGGATAATGGACGGGCGTCGGGATCGAGCAGGACCTCAACATCCGCCTTTTCGAGCCAGAGATCGGTCAGCGGTTCGAGCGACTGCCCAGTGACGACAGCTTGCGACAGAAAAACGCCGTTGATCCCGCCTGCACTCGACCCGGCAACGATATCGGTGAATATACGCAGGCGGGTGCCTGCGACTTCCTCGATTCTGGCAATGAGGTCGCGATAGACCGCTTCGCTTCCGGCTGCCGCTTCAGTACCGTCGTGATAGGCCCGGCTGGCGCGAATGAGGTGCCAGATTTCGCGGGTGACGCCGTGCATGTAAATTGCCAGGCTGACCCCGCCGTAGCAGATGAGCGCCAGCCTGAGTTCCTTTTCCCGCATGGCATCGATGTGACACTGCAACCAAAGCCATGCAAGCATAGAAGCATCCGCATTGAGGCTTGAGTTCCTGATATGTTCTGATATCTAGCTATGATGGCTAAAGCAAAACGCAGATATGTCTGTCATGCTTGCGGATCGGAATCCAATCGCTGGCAAGGGCAGTGCGCCGATTGTGGCGAGTGGAACACATTGTCGGAAGAGGCGAGCGCCACGGTTTTCGAGATGAAGCACCACCTGCGCTCCGGCGGGCGCGAGGTAGTGCTGCATGGCCTCGATAGCGACATCAAACTGCCCGAACGCGCCTCTACAGGCATCGTCGAATTCGACCGCGCATTGGGGGGAGGGCTCGTGCCCGCGTCGGCGACGCTGCTGGGCGGGGATCCTGGGATCGGTAAGTCGACGTTGCTGTTGCAGGCGGCAGCCAATCTGGCAAGACGCGGGCTGTCAGTGGCATATATTTCTGGCGAGGAGGCGGTCGACCAGGTGCGGTTGCGCGCCCGACGGCTTGGATTGGGTGATGCTCCGGTGCAATTGGCGTCGGCAACTTCAGTACGCGATATACTGACCACATTGGGCGGTTCACAAGCGCCAGCGTTGCTCGTGATTGACTCGATCCAGACGATGCACAGCGACTTGATCGAGGGTGCACCGGGAACGGTCAGCCAGGTTCGCGCATCGGCGCAGGAACTGATCCGATATGCCAAGGAACGTGGCACTGCGTTGATGCTGGTGGGGCATGTGACGAAGGACGGCACGATAGCTGGACCGCGCGTGCTGGAGCATATGGTCGATACCGTGTTGGCGTTCGAGGGCGAGCGCAGTCATCAATACCGGATATTGCGAGCCTCGAAAAACCGCTTCGGCGGAACCGATGAAATCGGTGTGTTTGCCATGGCGGAAGAAGGGCTGACGGAGGTTGGCAACCCCAGTGCGCTATTTCTCACCGACCGCGCCGAGCAGGTAACTGGTGCGACGGTGTTCCCAGCCCTTGAGGGAACGCGGCCGGTGCTGGTCGAGATTCAAGCGCTGACTGTCCGGCTATCGAGCGGCGCAACCCCGCGCCGCGCCGTCGTCGGCTGGGACAGCGGTCGGCTGGCGATGATCTTGGCGGTGCTCGAGGCGCGATGCGGTCTGAGTTTTTCGACCGCCGAAGTCTATCTCAACATTGCGGGTGGATATCGCATTTCTGATCCGGCTGCCGATCTCGCGGTGGCCGCAGCCCTTGTATCGGCGCTCGCCGAACGACCGTTGCCGTCGGACGCGGTGCTGTTTGGCGAAGTTGCGTTATCCGGCGAGATCCGCCCGGTCGCGCATGGCGGATTGCGTCTGAAGGAGGCAGCAAAGCTGGGTTTCGGTCGCGCGCTTGTCCCGCCCTCGGTGACGGGGCAGCCGGGAATTTCGATGCAAGAGTTCCGGACTCTCGCGGCACTGGTCGATCATATGTTGGGGCGGTGATACCCGATACGACTATGTGAAGCCTTGTCTTTGTTGGCGGCGCGCACTAGCAACCAGCCATGACCGCACTCGACATCATCGTGCTTTTTCTCCTCGGTAGCGGGGCTATTTTCGGCTTCATGCGCGGCTTTGTGCAGGAGGCATTGTCGCTCATTGCCTGGGTCATGATAATTGCTGCGGTGCGCGTTTTTCACGGCCCTGCGTCAAGTGCATTAAGCGAACCGATCGGCACGGATGCAGGAGCCGCCGTCCTTGCATTTCTTGCCATCGTCATCGTCACCTTCGCGCTGGGCAAATGGATTTCGCGTTCGATAGGGGCCAGGTCGCGCAAGTCGGTACTGGGGCCGTTCGATCGCGTGCTTGGTTTTGGCTTCGGGATAGTCAAGGGCCTCATCATGTCGACGCTGATTTTCCTTATCCTGGTGATGGGATATGAAACGCTCTTTGGGGCCGATGAGCCTCGGCCCGACTGGATGGTTAAATCACGGACCTACCCGCTGCTCAACGCAAGCGGCATTGCCATGTCCGAATTTGTCCGCGAGCAACGCGAAGCGGACGATGGTGCGGTTGAAACGGCAGAATGATGGATTCTGTACTATATAATCGTGACATATTGCGACTGGCGTCGTCACTGGTTTCAGGCGACCGTCTGGACAGTCCGGACGCGACAGCGGAGGCAAGATCGCCGGTTTGCGGAAGCCGGATTCAGGTTGATGTAACGCTGGCCGATGGCAAGATCGATGGTCTGGCGGTCAGGGTGAATGCCTGTGCGCTCGGTCAGGCATCAGCTGCGATATTGAGGGAAAATGCGATCGGCATCGAGCTCACTACAATCGCAGACATGCGGGATGCCATCAAAAGGGCATTGAAAGAGGGCGAACCTATGCCGACGCTTTGGCCGGAACTTGCCCTGTTGTTGCCTGCCAAGGATTATCCATCGCGCCACGCGGCAATCCTTCTGCCCTATGACGCCGTGCTTACCGCTACCGCCCAGATGAAACTGGCAAGCTGATGGAAGAAAATTCACACCATCTGGTCGCCGATGTAATGTTCGGCGGCGTGGTATTGCTGGGCGCTGCACTGATGGCGGTGTTATTGTTCCGGCGGCTGGGCCTCGGGGCGGTGCTCGGCTATCTGGTCGCAGGCATTACCATCGGGCCGGACGGTTTGGGCCTCATCCAGGAAGCCGAAACCATTCTTGCATATTCCGAAATCGGCATCATCCTGCTGCTGTTTCTGGTAGGGCTTGAGCTTTCGCCCAGCCGATTGTGGCTCATGCGACGCGACATATTTGTTTTCGGACCGTTACAAGTGGCACTGTGCGGGCTGGCGATGTTCGCAGTGATCAAGTTTGCGATGCCCAGATTCAGTTGGGAGGCAGCACTGGTTCTTGGCTTACCGCTGGCGCTGTCCTCGACCGCGCAGGTGCTGCCGCTGCTGCAATCGCGCGGAAGGCTGAAAACCGATTATGGTGAGAAAAGCTTCTCGATCCTGCTATTTCAGGATGTTTCGATCGTTCCGCTGCTGACTATCGTTGCCGCCCTGTCGCGTGCCCCTGCTGAAGAGGGTGCCGTTAGCGGTTGGCTTTTGGTTGTCTATGCGGTTCTGGCTATCATTGGTCTGGTTTTGGCCGGACGCTATCTGCTGTCCCCTTTGCTTCGCCTGGTCGGTAAGATTTCGGAGCGCGAACTGTTTATTGTAACGGGGTTATTCACGGTCTGCGCCAGCGCCGCTGTGATGCAGATGATCGGCGTATCTGCTGCGCTGGGTGCATTCATCGCCGGAGTAATGCTCGCTGAATCGCCCTACCGGCATGAGCTGGAAGCGGATATCGATCCCTTCCGGTCTATTTTGCTAGGGTTGTTTTTCCTTGCCGTTGGGATGCTGCTCGACCTCGATGTCATCGCGGCGCAGCCCTGGACGGTCGTCGGAATGGCCGTGGCGCTAATCCTCGTCAAAACTGGCGTGATTTTTCTGCTGGCACGCTTTTTCGGGCTTAACAACAGCGCATCGATTATCGCGGCTCTGTTGCTGAGCCAAGGCGGCGAATTCGGCTTTGTCCTGTTCGCGGCAGCGCAAAGCGCGCTACTTATCGAACCCGAGGCCGCGAGCCTTTTCGGCGCCGTGGTCACATTATCCATGGCATCTACGCCCTTCCTGATGATCCTGGCCGGAAAGCTGGCCACCCGGAAACAGGCGCGCGAGGTGCAGCTGGACGATCCCGAACTGGCCGCACAGGCAAATGTCATTATCGTTGGCCATGGTCGCTTTGGCCAGCAGGTCGCACAGATCATGCAGGCGGCGGGACGCAGTGTCACACTGATCGACATAAATCCCGAAACCATCGACCTGAGCGGAGAATTTGGGCGGAAGGTGTTCTATGGCGACGGAACGCGGCTCGACCTTTTGCAGCGGGCGGGGGCAGAGAAGGCCTGTGCGATTTTCTTCTGCATCAACGACCGCGATTTAAGCGCCGAGACGCTTACGCCGGTGCGTCACGCATTCCCGCAAACCAAGATTTTTGTTCGGGCGTATGACCGACGGCAAGCCATGGAACTGATGCCCGACAAGGATATTGTAATCGTGCGGGAGGTATTCGAATCGTCGATCAAGCTGGCCATCGAGGGTTTGAAATCCCTTGGGTTTGCGAAGCCGCAAATCGAACGGGTGGTCAGCGAATTCCGCACCCGCGACCGCAACCGGCTGACGGCTCAATATGAGAGCGGCGATATGCATGCAGGCCAGCGCCACAGTTTCGGGGGTGACGATTCCGACGACTTCCTGTTCGATCAATCCTGATTGTCGAGAAAAGCGGCAATGTCGGCCAAGTCGACATCCTTGTTCAGGAAGGTCTTGCCGATCCCGCGCGCCAACAGAAATGGCAGCTTGCCACCGGCCATTTTCTTGTCGTGCAACATATGCTCGACAAGCCTGGCTCCCTTGGCGGTGACGCCTGCGTCGGACAGCGTTACCGGAAGCCCGGCACGGTGAAGAACTTTTGCCACGCGGTCGGCATCTTGCGTTGCACACAGCTCAAGCCGCGCTGAATAACGAAAGGCCAGTACCATACCGGTCGCCACTGCCTCGCCATGGAAAAGTCTGTCGGAAAAGCCGGTATCGGCCTCAAGCGCATGCCCGAATGTATGTCCAAGATTGAGCAAGGCGCGCGTTCCGGTGAGCTCTGTCTCGTCCGCCGCAACGATTCGTGCCTTGGACTTTACCGAATGGACTATGGCATATTCGCGTGCCTCCGCGTCACCGTCAAAAAAGGCCTCCAGGTGGGTGTCGCACCAGTCGAAAAAGTCGGCATCATCTATGAGACCATATTTGACGACTTCGGCAAAACCGGAAGCAAGCTGGCGACGTGGCAGGCTTTGCAAAACATCGGGATCGATCAGCACAAGAGATGGCTGGTGAAACGCTCCAACCAGATTTTTGCCCGAGCGGCTGTTGATGGCGGTTTTGCCGCCGACACTGCTGTCGACCTGCGCCAGCAATGTTGTCGGTATCTGCACAAACGAACATCCGCGTTTGACGATATGCGCGGCAAAGCCGGTGATGTCTCCTACTACTCCGCCACCCAGCGCAACGATATGGTCGCTGCGTTCGACGTGGTTTTCAAGCAACCAGTCGGTCAATCGCTCCAGCTCTGTCCAGCTTTTGCCGGATTCCCCAGCGGGCAGTACATATAGAGCAGTATCGATATTGGCGTGCGCGAGGCAGGCCTGTACGTCCGGCCAAAGCAGTTCTTCAACATTGGTGTCCGTAACGATGAGCAGTCGCCCGTTTCGCACAAATGGCGACACGAAATCCGGAATACGATCCAATAACCCCGCCTCGACGCGAATGTCATAGGGTCGGTCCGCAAGGTCGACAGAAACGATGGTCATCGGGCAAGTGCTTTCAGGATGTTGTCGACCGTCCTGCCATGCGGGGACGCATCGCTGCGAATGTGAATATCGGCCGTCGCATAAAGTGGGTTCCTGACCTTGCCAAGCTCCGTCAATACTTCCACGGGGTCGCGATCCTTGAGAAGCGGGCGATGGCTGCGCCGCGACACCCGGTCCGCCAATATCCTGATGTCCGCGTCAAGCCAGATTGACCGCGCGCAAGACAGGATAAGCGCCCGGGTTTCGTCATTTATGAATGCACCCCCACCCGTTGCGATCACTTTTGGCGGTCCTTCGATCAGCCTCGCGATCACACGCCGTTCGCCATCGCGAAAATAGGGTTCGCCGAATTTTTCGAATATTTCCGCGATCGACATGCCGGCCGCGCGCTCAATCTCTTCATCGGCGTCGACGAAATCGCAGTGCAGGCGCGCAGCGAGACGTCGGCCGATGCTGGTCTTGCCGACCCCCATCATTCCGACAAGCACGATGGGCCGGTCGATTGCCGGGTTATCTATGGCCTGAATGTTCCGGTTTTCATGTGAGCCCATTGCGACTGGGGCTATATATCGGCTAGGCTCAACCCGAAAGCGATTTGCAAAGCTGCATGATGTGTTGGTTAGATGGATAAAATGACTGGGGTCGTGCGCGGCGGACGAAAAAAATGGCTGCTATGGTCGGTGCCGGTTGCGATAATTGCCATTACGCTGCTACTCTGGCTTGAATGGCTGGGGAGCGAGCGGCCCCTGCAAATTAAAGAAATTCCGGTAGGAATACCGGCAGAAAAAGCGGGTTCGCGTATTGACCGACAGTAAATCCAAAACAGCGTTGTTGGCCGCCGGGGCACTGGCAATTGTTTTTGCTTTGCCCGCACTAGGCCAGCAGGGTCCCGAATCCCTTCTGCCGGAAGGCTTCGGTGATCCGCCTCCTCCGCCTTCCTCTCCTACTACTAGGCCACCTGCCGCCGGACCGGTGGTCCCGGGGACGCCAACGTCGCCCCTACCGGCTACTAACGTTGCACCTCCAGCGTCGAATGGCGTCGATGAAGATGAGGGGGATGAAGAAGAGGATGAGGAGGAAGAAGAAGACGAACTCGCCATTCGCTATGATGTCCCGCCCGCTGCGCGCCGCTCACTAACGGCGGTCGGGATTATTTCAGACGCATCCGGCGGATTTCCCGCAGACGCCTTTGGCAACACCGATGGCGCGTTTCTGAAGCAGGTCGTCAGCCGCACCACCGGCCCAATTGCGTCCCGCTGGGGCACCATCATGGCGCGTCGCCTGCTGGCCAGCCGCACCCTTACGCCGGAGGGAGTGAACGGTGCAGACTGGACAGCCGAGCGGGCTTGGTTGCTGTTGCGGATGGGAGATTCGGTCGTCGCGCGCCGACTGGTGCAGGAAGTCGATGCAGGCAATTATACCAAGCGGCTGCACGAGGTGGCTATGCAGGCGTTGCTCGCCAATGGCGACCTGTCGGGCATGTGTCCGCTCACAGAAAGTGGCGTTCGGCTTGTCAATGATGGTCGCTGGAAAATGTCGCGCGCCATTTGTGCCTCGCTGGCTGGCGAGCAGGGCAGCGCGACCGCCTTTATCAATCAAGGCCGCTATCAGGGCTGGGTCAGGGGGATCGATTATCGCCTGACCGAAAAGGCTGTGGGTGCAGGCATCAATGGCCGCCGTCAGGTCAAGATCGAATGGGAAGGCGTCGAAGGGATGAACCCCTGGCGTTTCGGGCTGTCGGCTGCCACGGGCATGGAGCCGCCCGACAGGTTGTTCGACAATAGTGGACGGCAACTTGCCGGATGGCGCGTTCAGCTTCCCATGTTCACGGCAGCGACGCGTGCCAAATATGCATCAGCCGCGGGGGCTCTAGGCGTTTTTTCGAACCGTGACATGGTGGACCTCTACGGCCAGGTACTGGAAGACACCGAAGCGAACGACGCGGTACGCACTCGGGCTGAAAACCTGCAATCGGCATATACAGCCTCGGGCGACGCCGCGAAAATTACAGCCATGTCCGCCATCTGGCGCAATGCAGCAGCAGGTGCCGAGTATCACGGCGCATTGGTCATGACCGCACGTGCGGCGGCGCTAATCCGGCCGGACGACGCACATGCCAGCTCGGCTGACGGGCTTGTCGCGTCGATGTTGACGGCGGGGTTGGATCGCAATGCGGCATCCTGGGCAAATGTGGTGAGTGAAGGGACGCTCGGCTGGGCCTTGACGGCACTGGGTGCACCGCGTCGCGCACAACCCGTCCAATATGGCGCGCTCGATGATTTTTATGGCAACGACAATAGCGAGAATGCACATAAGTCTGCGCTGCTGCTGGCAGGTCTCGCAGGGCTCAGCAGGATCGATCCCGAAGCGCAGGCCGATTTTGGAGGCGATCTGGAAGTCAATGTAACGCGGCAGACTGCGTGGTCTCGTGCAATTTCGGCAGCGGCGGAACGCGGCGAACAGGGAACAGTCGCATTGATGGCTGTTGCCGGGCTTCAGGCACCCTCATGGTCGGTCATCCCTGCAAACCATCTCTATCACATTGTTCGTTCATTGCGTCGCGTGGGGTTGGAGGCGGAAGCCCGCATGATTGCTGCCGAAGCGGTCACCTTCGCCTGATTGCCCAGGGCTGATGGCCGGCGATATCGATCTTGTCGATCGTTTCCTTGAAATGATGGCCGCGGAGCGCGGTGTCGCGAAAAATACGATCGCGGCATATCGTAGCGACTTGATTGCTGCGTCGGGGACGCTCGATGGTCATTTGGTCGACGCGGACGCGAAATCTCTCGCGAGGCTGGCAAACGGTTGGGGCGACCTTGCCAGCAGCTCGGTCGCGCGCAAGGCGTCGGCATTACGGCGTTTTTATGGCTTTCTGCATGAGGAAGGGCATCGGAAGGACAATCCGTCGCAGAGCTTGCCGAAACCCGCTCAGGCCAGACCGCTACCCAAAATTCTGGATAAGCAGGAAGTGGATTTACTCTTCGAGACTATTGAGGATCGTCTTTCGAAACCGCATCCGTTGCCCAAGGATTATCGCCTGTCGGCACTTGTCGAATTGCTTTACGGGTCGGGTTTGCGCGCAAGCGAACTCGTTGCACTGCCAAGAACATCTGTCATGCCGGACAGACCTTTCATCATTCTGTTGGGCAAAGGATCGAAGGAACGGCTTGTCCCGATTTCGGACCGGGCGCGTCACGCCGTCGGTGCTTGGCAAGCGTTCGTCCCCAATGACTCGCGCTACCTTTTTCCTTCACGCAGCGGACATATTAGCCGCATCCGCCTGTTCCAGATTATCAAGGCGCTTGCTGCGGCCGCCGGTCTGAACCCGGACAAGATCAGCCCGCACGTCCTGCGCCATGCCTTTGCCACGCATTTATTGGCGGGCGGCGCTAACCTTCGCGCGTTGCAGGCGATGCTGGGGCACGCCGACATCGCGACCACGCAAATCTATACCCATGTCGACAGCAGTCGGCTGGTCGAACTGGTGAACAAGCGTCATCCGCTTGCAAAGCGCACGTTGACCCGCAGCACTGCAGGCACTAACCCGCAGCAATGACAGTCTATCTCGATTTCGAAAAACCTATCGCGGCGCTAGAGGCGCGCATCATGGAACTGCAGGAAGCAGCCGAAGAAAGCGAAATCGACGCCGAGGCGGAAATAGGGAAGCTGCGCGACAAAGCCGACAAGCAATTGAAGGACATATATGCCAAGCTTACAGCCTGGCAAAAAACACAAGTCGCCCGGCACCCGGAACGACCGCACTTCAAGCATTTCGTGGCATCGATTTTCGAAGATTTCATGCCGCTCGCCGGGGACCGGGCATTTGCGGACGACCAGGCGATATTGGGCGGTTTGGCCCGGCTTGACGGTCGCAGGGTCATGTTGATCGGCCATGAAAAGGGAGACGATACGCAAAGCCGGCTGCGTCATAATTTCGGGATGGGTAAGCCTGAAGGTTACAGGAAGGCAATCCGGCTGATGGAGGTCGCCGACCGGTTCGGCATTCCTGTGGTCAGTCTCGTTGATACATCGGGTGCCTTCCCGGGCATTCAGGCCGAAGAACGGGGGCAGGCCGAGGCGATTGCCCGCTCGACCGAGAAATGCCTCCAACTCGGCGTGCCGATGATCGCCTGTATTGTAGGTGAAGGCGGATCCGGAGGGGCGGTCGCGCTTGCGGCTGCCAACCGTGTTTTAATGTTCGAACATGCGGTCTATTCGGTCATTTCACCCGAGGGTTGCGCGTCGATATTGTGGCGCACCGGCGACAAGGCGGCCGACGCGGCGCAGGCGATGAAGATGACGGCCGACGATTTGAAATCGCTCGGTGTAATCGATCGCATTGTGGACGAACCGATGGGTGGGGCTCATCGCGACCATGCGATGGCGGCTGCAGCGCTTGGCAAGGCCATTGGCGAAGAAATTGACGCTTTGGCGGGGTTTTCGGCAAAAGAGTTGTTGCAGCAGCGTCGGGCCAAGTTTCTCGCGATGGGAGCATAGCCCGCGCTTGGTCGCTGGCGCGGGTCGAAATTTTACGCGTGCGGAACATAATATATGCTAGTCTGGTTTCAGGCGACCGGAGGAGAGCATATATGCCTATCAGCAAAAATTTACTCATACTTGGTGGCGTAGGCCTGGCCTTGGTCGGCTCCAATGTTGCAACTCCCGTTGCAGCCCAGAAAAAGCCCGCAGCATCGGTGCCCAAGCCCTTTACGGCACAAGAAAAGTCGGAAGGCGCCAAATATCATCCTGAAATTCTCAAAGAATTTGGCGGACCGATGCAGAGTCCCCAGACGGCCTATGTTGTTCGCGTAGGCAAGAATATCGCTCTGCAGTCCGGTTTGGGCAATGCGGAGAGCGATTTCAATGTCACTTTGCTCAACTCCTCGGTCAACAATGCTTTCGCGATTCCGGGTGGCTATGTTTACATCACGCGGCAGCTGGTGGCGCTTTGCAATAGCGAGGCGGAGATGGCCGGCGTTCTTGGCCATGAAGTCGGCCATACGGCCGCGCGTCACAGCAAGAAGCGGCAAAAAAATGCGACGCTTGCCAATATCCTGGGTGTTGGCGGAACGATATTGGGCGCAGTGCTGGGCGATAACGGCGGATTGCTAGGTGCGCTAGGCGGCGGCCTAAAACAATATTCCGGGACGCTGGCGCAAGTTTTCAGCCTGAAATATTCTCGCAGCCAGGAAGAGGAAGCCGACGATCTGGGTATCCGATATCTCAGTCAGGCAGGTTATGACCCCACTGCGCTTTCTGCGATGCTAAACTCGCTCGCGCTGCAAACGTCGGTCGATGCGCGCGTGTCGGGCTTGGGTGATAACCGGGTTCCCGAATGGGCTAGCACACACCCTGATCCAGCCAGACGCGTCGTCCGGGCAGCTAACAATGCACGTAAATATGCCGCCAACACCAACCGACGTGCCGATACCCATCTTACCGCCATTAACGGGATGCTATATGGCGACGACCCTGCACAGGGCGTGGTGGAAGGGCAGGATTTTCTCCATCCCGATATCCGTATGAAGTTCACCGCGCCGAATGGTTTTGGCTTGCAGAATGGCACCGACGCAATTTCGATCAATGGAAACAGCGGCAAGGCCATATTCACACAGGGCAATTTCACAGGTGACCGGCAGGCATATATTGCTGCGGCGCTAAAATCGGTGTCAGGTCAGAACCAGACGATTCCCGTGGGCGAAATCAGGCGCACGACAGTGAACGGCATACCGGCCTTTTATGCCTCTTCGGTGGTCAATACGCAGCAAGGCGCGCGGGAAGTAACGGTGTTTGCTTATGAGTGGAGCGGCAACGTCGGTTATCACTTCATCACCATATCGGCCGCCAACGCCAATCCTTTTGGCAGTATGTTTAACAGCATGACCCGGCTGAATGCATCTCAGGCGGCGTCGATCAAACCACGCAAATTGCGCGTCGTGACGGTCGGAAGCCGCGATTCGGTTGCTTCTCTCGCCGGTCGGATGGCGTATCCAACACTGCAGACGGAGCGATTTCTGGCATTGAATGGCCTGTCGGGCAATGCGACGCTGACCGCAGGGCAGAAGGTGAAGATCGTAACCTATTGAACTGTCCTGATGTCCTGGGCCGGGCAACAAAAAAGGGGTAGCGAAATCTCGCTACCCCCTCTTTTTTGTATGAAGGTGGGGTTATCGCTAACCCCGATCCTTATTATTAGTCGGCGCTGTTCAGGCCGTTGCTCACCTTGTTGAAGGTGTTTTCAAGGTTGTTGCCGAGGCTGCCCATTGCAGTGATAGCTGCAACTGCGATCAGAGCGGCGATCAGGCCGTATTCGATTGCGGTCGCGCCTTCTTCTTCATTCTTGAAAAGCTTTTTGATTGCATCAATTTTGATGAACTTCTTCATTGTAGGTCTCCTGTTGCTGTTCAATCACCCGAGTGAATATTTCTTCAACTGAAAATATTCACTTTGGACCAATAATCCGTAAATACTACCAATTCCTTAACACCCCCTATGTGGTGGCTTCCACGATCTTGTTGGAAACCGAGTTCCACATATTGTTCGTCGAATTGGCTGTATTGTTCAAAGCCACGATCATTGCGATCACGATCAATGAGACTATCAGACCATACTCCACTGCCGTCGCCCCCTGTTCGCACCGCGTGATGCGACGAATTAGTACCAACATCTCTGGCCCCACTTCATTCCCTGGTTGCGAGCAGTCGGAAATTCCCACACAAGCGTTAACAAAACCTTGCAAGGTGATGAGAAATTGGAAAAAAATCCGACAAAATTGTTCGTGGTTGCCGCTGCATTAACCAGCCAAGATGGTGAAATATTGCTGCAAAAACGACCCGCCGGCCGGCAGATGGCGGGTCTTTGGGAGTTCCCCGGCGGCAAGGTAGAGCCGCACGAATCACCCGAATCGGCACTCATCCGGGAGCTGGAGGAAGAACTTGGCATCCGGGTTTCGGGAACCGACGTCCTGCCGTTGACCTTTGCAAGCGAGCCGCTCGACAGCCGTCACCTTCTCCTTCTTCTATATCGGTGCGCCAATTGGACCGGGGTGCCAGTCTCTATGGACGGACAGGAGCTTCGATGGGTCAAGCCGCATGATATGCATGACCTGCCGATGCCGCCGGCAGACAGGCCGCTCGTTACTGCCCTTGAAAAACTCGCTAGGATTTAGATTTCGGCCCGAGCGCGGATGCAAGTGACAGCTCGCCGCTGCCACGACGGGCGGGCCTGGGCTGATTGGGCGCGGGTGCCCAGCCGCTGAGAAAGATATGGGCGAAATGCTCCTCAACGCGCCCTTCGATATCGACAAGCCTGCTCCACTCCTCGTCAATCCTGTTGGGCATCGTCTTGCCGAGATATCGGGTCGAACCTGCAAGTGCGTTGCCGATGCCTGCGGCACGAATGTCGGACACGATCGAACGCCAGTCACCATAGCGCACGGCCATTATGTCGCCATCGGCGACGGGCAAGGCGAAGCCAGCGCGCTGCATCAAGTCGGCTGCGTTGCGAAGGTCGATTTGGGGGTGGATATGCGGCGATGCGCGATCTCCCTCTGCCGCCATTAGCAGCGCCTTCAACGTAAACAGCGAACCTGCGCCGAACATGTGACCCAGAAAAAGGCCGTCCGGCTGTAATATCCTGCGGATCTGCACCAGCGATCCGGGGAGGTCGTTGACGCTGTCCAGCACACCTCCGGATATGACCAGGTCGAAACTGCCCTCGGCGAAGGGCAGCCTGTCTTCGTCGGCAATGATTGTACCGGGCTGTTCGGTTCGACCGATGCAGCAAGGAGTGACTTCGCTCTTGCGGTTTCCCAGAATGTGGTCGGCGTGGGCCGCCAGAGGACCGATGACCAAGGCGCGGTCAAAACGGCGTGTAACGATGGCAAGCCGTTCCGACAGTTCGTCTGCCACATGCTGCCACAAAAACGCGTCGCTGCGTTGTGCGACTGCCCGCTCGCGCAACACCCTTCGACGGTTGCGATCAAAAATCTCTGGCGGGTGGTCAAGCGGTTGCATTTGTGCCTTGTGGAGATTGCCTGCCTGTCCGACAAGAGGGTCATGCTTCTGCTGCAAAAATTGGCCAGACCAGTGCTGGACTACGCCTTGCCGGAACGATGCCCGGCATGTGGAGCAATTACGGCAGACGGGGCCAATTTCTGCGCCGACTGCTGGCCGCAATTGCGCTTTCTGCAACCGCCGTGGTGCGACGGCTGCGCATTGCCCTTTGCCTATGAGCAAGAGGCGGGCGCATTATGCGCCGAATGTCTTGCTCACCGCCCACTGCATGACGGCATCCGCGCCGTGGTTGCTTATAACGATATGTCCCGACAGATTGCCCTGCGCCTTAAATATGGTGGGCGCATCGGTCTTGCCAAGCTGATCGCACGACAACTGGTCCGGCACTTGCCGGATGAGCGGTGTGATATGGTGGTGACCCCGGTCCCACTGCACTGGACCCGGCTCTGGTCGCGCAGTTTCAATCAGTCTGCGCTGATAGCACAGGAGTTGGCACGACTGGGCGGAATACAATATTGCCCCGACGTCCTGCTAAGGATCCGGCGCACCCCCAGCCTGCGCGGTCTGTCTTCCAAAGAGCGGCGCAAAACGGTCGCAAAGGCCTTTGTTGCCAACCCGGTAAAGACAGCCGGCCTGAAAGCGGCCAGAATCATCCTGGTGGACGACGTTCTCACAACGGGAGCCACCAGCGATGGCTGTATCAAGGCGTTGAAAAAGGCTGGGGCCAGCTGGGTTCAGCTATATTGCTGGGCCCGCGTCGTAAGGGGAGACGCGGATAGTGGCAACACCGCCATATCGCTCGACGCTTGACTTGGCCGGATAGGGACACCATTTCAGCTAAATGACAGCCAGGGTTGAAATCTACACCAAATTTGCCTGCCCCTATTGCGTTCGGGCCAAGCATTTGTTGGACAGCAAAGGCGTTGCCTATAGTGAATATGATGTCACCATGGGCGGTGCCAAGCGTGCCGAGATGGTTTCCCGCGCGCCGCATGCGCGCACGGTGCCGCAAATATTCATCAACGATGTGGCGATTGGCGGCAGCGACGACTTGCGGGAGTTGGACCGTGAAGGCCGGTTGGATGCAATGCTTGCGGAGAGCGGCGCGGCATGATCGCGTTCGATCTCAAATGTAGCCTCGGTCACGGGTTCGAAGGATGGTTTGCCTCATCGGGCGATTTTGAGGCCCAGCAAGCAGCCGGACTGCTCACTTGCCCGCTATGCGACGACAAGGTTGTCCACAAGGCGCTGTCGGTTCCCAATGTGGGGCGTAAAGGGAATCAGATGGTGCCGACGGCTTCTGCTGCTCCGCCATCGGTACCGCCAGCCATGGGCGAGGTTGTGAACAGCCCGACGCTGCCGCCGCAGATGGTCGAACTGATGCACAAGATGGCGGCTGTCCAAACCGAGATGCTGAAGGAATCGGATTGGGTTGGCCGGGAATTTGCGGAAACGGCGCGCGCAATCCATTATGGCGAGGAAGCGGACCGTCTGATACACGGCGAAACCAGCCAGGAGGAGGCCGAAGCCCTGGCCGAAGAAGGAATAGCCATCGCGCCATTGCCCTTTCCGGTTATTCCCCCCGCTGCAAAAAATTGACCCTTGAATGTGGGCCAGCTATGGCAGCGCCCAGCGCACCCATAGCTCAGCAGGATAGAGCATCAGATTCCTAATCTGGGGGCCACTGGTTCGAATCCAGTTGGGTGCACCATTCTTGCCACAGATTGACGTCGTTCATTTGGATGTTTATACTCCACATTGTTCAAGTGAAAGCGTGTCATGGCCACCGCAGCCTTCCAGATCCAGACCCAGGACGACCAGATACTGACTTCTGCCGTGTCGAAGGTTGCCGACTTCTGGGGATTGAGTAACGCGAAGCTGGGCACCGTCCTGGGCCTGTCGCCTGCCACCGTGTCCCGTTTGCGGAGCGGTAATGCAAGGCTCGATCCTGCGTCCAAATCATTTGAAGCAGGGCAGTTTTTGCTGCGTTTGTTTCGCAGCCTCGACGCCATAATGGGTAGTGATGATGTTGCAGTCCGGTCCTGGTTGGCTGCTCCCAATCTCGATCTGGAAGGGCGGCCGCTCGATCTTATCGACAGCTTCAAGGGGCTGATGACGGTATGCGATTATGTGGACGCCCACCGCGCTCGCGTCTGAATTTCGCAGCTACTCCAGAACAGTCTGGCGCGTTGTCGAGGCCCAGCACCGGATTTCCACCAACCGCCTGACCGACGATATCGCGGTCCAGAGAAGGTTAGAGGACCTCGCCGACGCGGCGAAACCTGATTTGCCGAAAGCTGCGCGCGGCAAGCATTATCTGTTGGCCTCGCCCTTCCGGTACGGCCATAAATTGCCAAGCCGGTTCCGGCGAGCCGATGAACGCCCCGGCATATTTTACGCAAGCGAGCATGAAGCGACCGCGATTGCTGAAACCGCTTATTGGCGACTGCGCTTCTTCATGCGGTCTCCCTTGGCGATTCCCCCCCGGACGACGACCGAATATCTGAGCTTTACCGTGCCTCTCAAGGTCGCGAAGGCCATCGACCTGTCCGCGCCGCCATTCGATCGCGATATTTCCAGATGGCGCGATCCGGACGACTATTCGGCTTGCCAGTTTCTGGCCACCGCAGCGCGGGATGCAGGAGCACAGCTTATCCGTAGCTTGTCGGCGCGTGACAGCGAGGCGCGTCCCAATGTTGCTCTTCTCGATCCCGCCGGCTTTGCGGCACGGTCGCCATCCTATCGGCAAACCTGGCATTTCCGGTTCGAGCGTGGACGCCTAAGCGCCATCGCCGCTTTTCCCGGCGGCGGATCGTTCACGTTCGGAGCCGAAACATTCAGTCTAACATAAAAAGGCCCGCCGCTGCCATCGGGCAGGGCGGGCCATTTTGCCAGGAATTGCGAAAATTACTTCGCAGCTTCCTTCATGTCCTTGCCGGCTTCTTCGACGGCAGCGCCGGTTGCAGCGGTGGCATCCTTGGCAGCGTCAGCGGTTGCGTCTGCGGCATCGCCGGCGGCATCAGCGGTTGCATCGGCTGCACCTTCGGCGGCTTCGATGGCGTTCTCTGCGCCAGCTTCGACGGCATCGCCGGTTGCATCCACGGCCTCAGCTGTTTCCTCAGCGGCCTTATCGCCGGCCTGACCGCATGCGCCAAGCGAAACGGTGAATGCCAGAGCGGCTGCGGTTGCGACAAATTTCTTCATTTTGGTTCTCCTGTGTCCCATTAACCCCTAGCGGGATGGCAGGCGTAACGGATGAAGTGCATATAGCGCAACTATTTTTCGATGCCCCTGGCTTTTCCCCACTGGCGCGCGGCGGTATAACCCAGATAGCCGGTGCCGAAGAGTGCATATAGCGGTTCGGGCAGACCACCCAGATAGGCGTTCATCCCGGCCGCAATCTGCGCCGCAGCTTCCGGCCGCACCGCGGCGATCAAACCCATCGGTATGGCCCACAGAATGATGGCATACATGACATAAAGGAAGCTGGGCCGCGCACGGCTTGTCCAGGGATCGGCGGACTGAGCCTCGGCAAGGATGGCGGAAAGCTGTACGCGCAGCGCCTCCATTTCCTGCCCGCCCTGCAATTTGACAAGCTCGAGCTTTGCCGCATCGCGCGCCTTTGGGTCCGGGATAATCTTGTCGATAAGACTGGCGATCGGGCCGATTATGCTTTCGATCAATGCCATGATATTTCCCCTTCTCGGTCTGGAAATTTACACTAAGCTTACACCTAAAACAGATCTTCTATCCAATACGGTTAGCCAGCCAACCGTAGAGAAATGCTTCCTGCGATGGGCGGGTCTCTGCCAGGCGGACATAATGCGCCCCTTGAAGCGCCTCGACGGCCTTGAGCAAAACCTCCTCGCCGCCTCTGCCGCGCTTATGCAGAAAGGCGTTGAGCGCGAGCAGCGTCGCTGGCCCGATGCGGCGATCGACAATCAGGTCGCCATAGTCCCGTGCGCCGCGATTGAGCGCATTCAGGGCACGCTGAAGAAAAGCAATGGCAGTGCCGGATCCCATGTTGATGCCGGTATCGAACAGTTCTGCGGCCAGCTTCGGCGCGGTTTCCGATATCTTGTCGAAGGCCGGGGCAAACCAGTAGAGTCGCTTGTAAATCGCTGCCGCATCGGATCGTGGCAGGTAACGCATATCATCCATATAGCCCTGCCGCCGTGCGACGGCCTGGGTAATCCCCCAGCGCGTTGGCCCACCCCGATCTGCCGGATGATCGACATAATCACCCTCGCGCTCGATCGCTTCCTCAATCAACCGGTCAATCTGGCATTCCGACATCGCAAACCTCACTTTCGCGAATCGAAATAACCAATATGGTTAGTTGTAGGAAAGCGAAAATCGCAACGCCGCGGCCAGCAATGCTGTCCGGCGAGAAAATACAGAAAAAAGTTGTGGTAAAATTGGTCGGGACGACAGGATTCGAACCTGCGACCCCCACACCCCCAGTGTGATGCGCTACCAGGCTGCGCTACGTCCCGACCGCCAGCGGGCGCAGCTAGCGTCCGTTGGAAGCGCGCCTATATGGCGGGCCCATGGCAAATGCAAGCGCGCTGTGGGCGCTTTGACGTTGCGTCGGAGTGGTGCAGGTGATAATCGCGCCCGATTGTTACTCGGCATTGCCAATGTTGCGGTGCCTTCATCATGATGTCGCGGGGATTATCCATGGATTCGCTTATGTTTCTGGCTGCTGCCACCGGTACAGGTGGTTCGGCCTTTTTTGTGCAGATTTTTCCTCTGGTCCTGATTTTCGTCGTATTCTATTTCTTCCTGATCCGCCCGCAGCAAAAGCGCGCCAAGGAACATGAGGCAAAAATCAATGCCGTCCAGAAGAATGATGAGGTCATTACCGGCGGCGGCCTGATGGGTAAGGTGACCAAGGTCGCCGACGATCATGTCGAAATCGAAATCGCGCCGAATGTCCGGGTCCGCGCGGTCAAGTCGACGCTTGCCAATGTCAGCCCACGCGGAACCAAGGCCGCCAATGATTGACCACCGGGGTTGAATGGCGTGCGCGCCAACCCCAAATCCAGTCCTTCCAGTCCGTTCGGAACCTGTCCATGCTAGATTTTCCCCGTTGGCGCATCTGGATGCTCAACATCATCGTCCTTGCGGGCGTTTTGTTTGCCATTCCCAGCGTTCTGCCCGCAAATTTGCGCGCACAGCTTGCGCAGTTTGTGCCGACACCGACGATCAATCTCGGCCTCGATCTGGCGGGTGGCAGTCATATCCTCCTGGAAGCAGACACGTCGCAACTGGCGCAAACACGGCTGGAATCGCTGGAAGACAGCGTTCGTGCAGCAATGCGCCGCGCCGAGCCGCGCATTGCGATAGAAGATGTGTCGCGCGCCAATGGGCAATTGAGCTTCATTGTCACCGATGCTTCGCAAATCGACGCCGCGCGCGAGGCATTGCAGTCGGTGACAAGCAATGCCACCGGGACGCGCGACTGGAATATCGGTTTCAACGACGGCAATCGCATCGTTCTGACCCCTGCGAGCACTGGTGATGAAACCGCGCTCGACCAGGCGATGGACACCGCCAAGGATGTTATCGACCGCCGCATCAACGCGCTCGGCACGCTTGAGCCGACGATCATCCGCCAGGGTGACAACCGCATCGTGGTGCAGGTTCCCGGCCTTGACGATCCTGAAGCGTTGAAGGCGCTGATCGGAAAGACCGCAAAACTCGAATTCAAACTGGTCGATGAGCAGGCTGATCCCGACCAGACCGCGAAGGGCGTCGCGCGCGTGGGCAGTCAGGTGCTGCCCTATCCCGATAACCCAACCGGCCTGCCAAATATTGCCGTGCGTCGGCTTGGAGGCATTGCGGGCGACAAGCTTGTAAAGGCCGATCAGACGTTCGACCCGCAAACCAATGAGCCTGCCGTCACCATTCAGTTCGATGGCGAGGGCGGACAAAAGTTCGCGCGGATGACGCAGCAGAATACAGGAAAGCTTTTTGCCATCATTCTCGATGGTCAGGTCATTTCCGCGCCGCAGATTCGCGAGCCGATTTTTGGAGGCATATCGCAGATTTCGGGTAGCTTTACCGTCGAAAGTGCCAACCAGCTGGCGATTGCATTGCGTTCGGGCGCGCTGCCGGTGGACCTCAAAATAGTGGAGGAAAGGTCTGTGGGACCGGATCTGGGCGCGGACTCGATCCGGCGCGGGGTTCTCGCTGCGATTATCGGTACCACCGCCATATTGGTCCTGATGTTTGCGGTCTACGGTCGTTTCGGGATGTACGCCAATATGGCGCTGGTTTTGAACGTTGCCATGATCCTCGGCGTCATGGCGATGGCGAATGCCACTCTTACGCTTCCTGGCATCGCCGGTTTCGTGCTGACGATCGGTGCGGCCGTCGACGCCAACGTGCTGATCAATGAGCGCATTCGCGAGGAGTTGAAACGAGGTCGACGCGTCGTGCAGGCCATCGAGTTCGGATATAAGGAAGCCAGCCGCGCGATTTTCGATGCGAACTCGACCAACGTGATCGCTGCGGTACTGCTGTTCATCTTCGGTTCCGGGCCGATTCGCGGTTTTGCGGTGGTTCTCATGATCGGCATCGTCACCTCGGTCTTCACTGCCGTGACACTGACGCGCATGTGGGTCGCCGGGTGGGTCCGGCGCACCCGCCCGCAAGAATTGACGATTTGAGGAAAAGCCCATGAAACTGCTCAAGCTTGTTCCCGACGATACCAATATCAACTTCCTCAAATGGCGCGTCCTCGCCTTTGCAATCAGCCTTGTCCTGATGGCGGCATCGATCGGACTGGTCGCGACCAAGGGCCTGAATTTTGGCGTGGACTTTATCGGCGGCCAGATGATTCGCGCGACATTCGTGCAAAGTGCGGCGGCACCCGTGACCGAATTGCGCGAAAAGGTAGGGGCGCTGGGATATGGCGAGCCGACCATCCAACGCTTCGGACAGGAAAACCAGGTCTCGATCCGGATGAAGCTTCCCGAAGGGGCCGACAAAAATCCCGAGCTGGCCAACACGATGGCGGTCAAGATTACCGACAAGCTGAAGGCCGATTACCCCGGTGTTCGCATCGATGGTGTCGACTCGGTGTCGGGCAAGGTATCGGAAGAGCTGTTCAGCAAGGGGATATTGGCGCTGCTTGCGGCAATGGCCGGGGTGTCGCTCTATATCTGGATCAGGTTCGAATGGCAGTTCGGGGTGGGTGCGATATGGTCGCTGGTGCATGACGTGACGCTGACATTCGGCCTGTTTTCGCTGACCGGATGGGAATTCGACCTCAATATCATTGCGGCGCTGCTGACGATCATCGGCTATTCGCTGAACGATACCGTTGTCATTTATGACCGAATTCGCGAGAATCTGATGAAATTCCGCAAGATGGAAATGGCCTCGCTACTGAATCTTTCGGTCAATGAAACGCTGGCGCGAACGGTGATGACCAGCGTGTCTATCTCACTGCCGCTCGTCGTTCTGGTATTCTTCGGCCCTGACGTGATTTTCGGTTTCAGCGCGGCGATGGCGTTCGGGATTATCGTGGGCACCTATTCGTCAATCTATCAAGCTGCGCCGATCCTGATCTGGCTGAAAGTCGGGCCACACAGTTTCGTGCCGACAGAAAGCGCGGCGCCCCAAGCAGAGCGTATGGGGGAAAGTTTCGGGGCGCAGCCCTGAAAATCGCTTAAGCTGTCGTCGTCCTGAAACCAATTCAGGATGACGAAGCAGGCATCGTGGCCACCTGCCGAAAAAACGCAGCCAGTTGCTTTGCATTTTCGTCCCATGAAAACCGGCTGACATTGGCTGCAACGGCCTCGCGCGATGGCGGTTTGGCCAGGATGTGTCCGATTGCAGCAGCCACGGCATCCGGTGTCTGCGCCACAATCCGTCCCGCCTCTGGCGTCTTGACCAGTTCGCGGATCCCGCCGACGTCGCTTGCCACGATGGGCGTACCGCAAGCGAGCGATTCCACCCAGGCATTGGCAAGGCCCTCGCTCGAGGACACCAGCGCCATGACATCGGCAGCGGCGCACAGGGGAGGCAGGTCGCCGTGTGGCACGCTGCCCATAAACCGCACGCGGTCGGCAACGCCTAGCCGCTCCGCGAGTGCCTGATAGTCGCGTTCGCTTTCGCCCCGCCCCGCCAGCATCAACGTGGCGCCAGGTAGCTCGGTTAGCGCCGCGATGAGCAAATCCTGCCGCTTTCGAGGGATTAACGCGCCGACACTGAGGATCAACGGCCCCGATATTCCGAGCTTTGCTTTCTCCGCAGCGCGGTCGCGCGGGACGAAGCGCGACTGGTCGAGCCCGGTATAATGCACCATGATCTTCTTCGCATCGATACCGAGCGCGACCATATCGGCTTTGAGGGCCGCCGATACTGCGAGCAGGCCCGCGGCCCTGTCGGCCGCTTCCAGAATCTGCGCCGTACAGCCGGGTTGCTGTCCCCAATGATGAATGTCTGCACCGCGCGCTTTGATGGTGAAGGGCAGACCGAGCACTTCGGCTACCCGCATCGCAGCCGGGCCATCGGGATAGAAAAACTCCGCATCGATGACATCGAAGCCGATTTCCGCGTGGAGTGTTTCTGCCAAAGGCAATATCGCGTTTGTGATCATGCGGGGATTCCACCGACCCCCGACTTTAGGGATCGCGGTAAAACGCGGACGGTAGACGTCGAGTTCGCCCCACTGTTCCTCTATCGTAAACGCACGGGGCGCGGACTGTTCCTGAAAAAGGCTGAGTGGCCAGGGCGCGACACTGATGGGGTTGATGACGGTGACGGCGAAATCGGGCACTGCGGTAAGGGCGGCGGTCTGACGTTCGACGAAGATGCCGAAATTGGGGCGGCTGTTCGACGGAAACAGCGTCGAGAGGGTGAGGACGCGCAACGCAGGTGCCTAAAGCGCCCGCACCAACCGTACGGCCTTGGCAATCCACGCCGGGTCGGCCACCACTTGCTGGCGCGCGCCTGCTTCCAAAGGCAATATGTGCAGCTTGCCGCCTTCGCGGCCTAGCAGGCGGCCGAAGATGAAACGCCCTCCAGGCCGGGGAACGAGGACATCGAGATTAAGCGCCGAGGCATAGGAATCGGGTTGCAATTGCTCCATCCACAGCTCATCTCCACGCCGATATTCGCCAGTGGCCGCCGCAATCCGCATGCCGACCATGTTACCGCCGATATTGGGCACCATGATACGTTCCTCCTTCGCCGGTCCATGCGTGCCATCGTCGTGCAGAACAGCCGCCACGGGAAGATATTGCTGGTCGGGCAGGGCAACAAGATCGCTGGAGTCGACCCCAAGCGCATCGGCGATACGGTTAATCCAGATCAGCGATAGCACCCGCGTTCCGGTCTCGAGCCGCCCGATAGTCTGCGCGGTCGTCTTGGGTTTGCAGCGCTCGGCAACATCGGCAAGTGTCAGCCCCTTCGCCTTGCGCACATCGCGGATACGGCTTTGCATCGATATTCTCCGATTACCAGATAGGTTTTTTCTTTCCTACAATATTCACCGCATGGCAATAGTGATTCGCACGATGAAGGAGACCCGCTTATGCCCCGCAAAACCGCCGCTGCGCCAAAACATGCAGATCCACGACCGCTGGTAGAGAAGCCGCTGCACCGTGCTGGCACGGGGCGCGGAGCGCATCGGACGGTCACGGTCAATCTGGCCGAGTCGCCGCTTTCATGGCTGCATGCACGGGGGCATCTGACCGATCGGCAGTTATTGGCGGGGGAGGAAGTTGCGCGGGCCCATTAAAGCGCGGGCAATGGGGCCCCGGGGGAGGATGCGCGGGGAAAATGTGCGCCTGCCCGGCCAAAGAGGGGGTG
>JACVCM010000121.1 GCA_016742125.1 Sphingomonadaceae bacterium
TAACCACATCTATGTTGCGCCGGGTCACGCACATCTCGTCTGCCGTCGCGAACGCGGCAAAATCGTCATCGATTACCAGACACATTATGCGCAGAGCCGATATTGCCCCTCCGTCGATGCAATGTTTGAGTCTGTCGCTTCGCTTTATGGCGCCGATGGGATGGCAGTGGTCCTCAGCGGGATGGGCAATGACGGTGTCATTGGTGCGCGGGCGGTATCGGATGCAGGGGGGTCGGTTCTTGTTCAGGACATGGAAAGCTCGGTTGTGTGGGGCATGCCTGGCGCGGTAGCACGGGAGCATCTGGCGACGGCAATACTCGCGCCGGCGCAAATGACAGAGGTGCTGGGCAGGATTGTCAAGCTCGCATGAGTGCGTCGGACGCCAAGGCATATCGGACGCTTTCCTCGCTTCTGGAGAGGAGGACCGGCCAGACGTTGATGGCTAATCGCCACTGGCGCATCGACATGGCCCTTAAGCCGGTGATGCGCCAGAATTCGATTCCCGATCTCGCTACCTTGATCTCTTTCATCGAAACTGACGCCGATCCCAAACTGACGACCGCCTGCGTGGAGGCAATGGTGAACAACGAGACATGCTTCTTCCGCGATCAGGCCAACTTTGCGCTTTTGACAGGGCCAGTGCTGGACACGATCAGGGAGCACCGGATGACGACGCGCAAACTGCGCATCTGGTCGGCGGCTTGTTCAACGGGGCAGGAGCCTTATTCGCTGGCTATCGCCATTGCCGAGAACCCGGAAAAGTGGCGTGGATGGACCGTGCAGATCATGGCAACAGATGTATCCACCGCGGCACTGGCACAGGCCCGCTCGGGCCGTTATTCGCAGTTCGAGATCCAGCGTGGTTTGCCCGTGATGCAGATGTTGCGCTATTTCGAACAACGCGGCGAAGAGTGGATTGCGAAAGACAATCTGCGGAAAATGGTGACTTTTTCCGAGCACAACATGCTCGAACCGGCGCGGCATTTCGGCAAATTCGATATCATATTGTGCCGCAACATGCTGATGTATCTGTCCGATGACAAACGTTCCCAGGTCCTTGACGGGATCGCCCCCCTTATTGCGGATGACGGCATTTTGATGCTGGGTGCAGCGGAAACAGTCATCGGCCAGACGCAAAAGTTCAGGGCAAGCAAGGAATTTCGCGGTTTTTATGAGCCGGCAGTAGCTGCAAAGCATGCCGGGTTGTCCGACCTTCGCCGAACCGCCTGATATTGTGCTATTCTGCCGATAGTCCTATGCACGGCGAATGACGATGATCTGGACCCCGTCGCCGAATTTTGGCGAGCGCAGCTTGCCGATAACGATGTTGGTACTTCATTACACTGGCATGAAATCGGGTGCCGAGGCGATCGAATGGCTGGCAAACCCGGCGTCCAAGGTTTCGGCGCATTATGTTGTCGATGAAGATGGGCAGGTCGTCCATATGGTCCGGGAAGAGCAGCGGGCCCAGCATGCCGGCCTGTCGCACTGGCGTGGCATCACCGATTGCAACAGCGCCAGCATCGGGATCGAGATTGTCAATCCGGGGCATGAATGGGGCTATCGGCCTTTTCCCGAACCGCAGATGGATGCGGTCACGCGTCTGGTTGCCGAAATTGTCGGGACCTATGGTATCGAGCCACGCAATGTTGTGGGACATAGCGATGTGGCGCCAGCCCGAAAAGAGGATCCGGGCGAGCTCTTCGATTGGGAACGCTTGGCCCGATTAGGGCTCGCGGTACCAAGGCCCAAGGGCAATCTGGTCGATCCGGAATGGCCCGATGCGGCGTTCCTGCTGGCGCTTGAACGCTATGGATATGGCATCGCGGATGGTCGTGCCGCTGTCGTCGCCTTCCAGCGCCGCTTCCGTCCAGAAAATATCGACGGGGTGATCGACGGCGAGTGTCGTGCGATATTGCTGGCATTGCTATTGGAGTATGAGGGCGGACCTGCTATCTGACCTGCGCCAGAGGGTTGGGCGACCGCTGCTTCACAGGCAACTGTGTCGGAGAGGAAAGTCCGGGCTCCAGCGAGGAACGGTGCCGGGTAATGCCCGGCGATCCTGAGCGTGTCGAAGGATCAGGGAAAGTGCCACAGAAATCATACCTCCGTATTTCGATGCGGTAAGGTCGAAACGGTGCGGTAAGAGCGCACCGCGTTGCTGGTAACAGCAACGGCATGGCAAACCCCACCGGGAGCAAAACCGAATAGGGGCGGCATATGGCAACCTCCTGCCAGTCGCCCGGGTTGGTTGCATGAGCGGCGCAGCAATGCGTCGCCTAGATGAATGGTCGCACAGCGCCTTCGGGCGCGGACAGAACCCGGCTTACAGACCCTCTGGTGTTTTACCGCTTATCACCGGCACAAAAATCAGGGCTTGGATAGCGACCGAAAACCCCTTTACGCCCGCGTCAACTATACATCCCTGTTATATTATGGTGGAAAGCGCGCCGAGGGACATTTTGTGAAGAGGGGAAGTTCAATGTCGATCGTCGATCGTGCGAAGAACATGATTTTGAAACCTGCTGACGAATGGAATGTTGTCGCGGGCGAACCGGCAACGGTTGGCGGATTATTCACGGGTTACGCCATGATACTGGCTGCGATCCCGGTCATTGCCGCGATTAACTTCACCGGTGCACTTGGCATGTCCGCAGCAGGCTTCGGCGGCATGGGTGGCGGCGCTATGGCTATGGGTTTCAGCGCGGTCACGGCGATGGCAGTCATCGGCTATGTGCTGTCGCTTGTAACGCTGTACCTGATGTCGATGATCGTGAACGCTGTTTCGCCGAGCTTCAACGGCAAATCTGACATGGTACAGTCGACAAAATTGATGACCTACGCATCCACGCCGACGTGGGTGGCGGGTTTGGTCAGCTGGATACCGATCCTTGGCGGGCTTATCTCGCTCGCAGCGATCGCTTATGTTGTATATCTGATTTACCTCGGGTTGAAGCCGGTGCTCGGTGTGCCGCAGGAAAAAGTTGCCGGATTCACCGTTGTCATCGTGCTGATTTATATCGTGCTTTCGCTGGTCGTGTCGGGAATTATCCTGGGGTTGTTTTTCACGACCTTGTTCGGCGGGGCCATGATGGGTGGCGCGATGTCAGGCGCATAATTTGCGCTGACGCCCCTAGCAAAACTGCCACGTCATCGCTAAGTCGGCGGCATGGCGCGTTCGACCCGCAAGAATGACTGGGGCTTCCCCCGCTGGCGTGGCTATGGTGCCGCGACCGAGGCACAACAGGTTCGCCTTTGCGACCGCCACGGGTGCAACAAAGCCGGCAATTGTCCTGCGCCCAAATCGCCTAACAGCCCGGACCGCTGGATGTTCTGCGAGGAACATGCCGCCGAGTATAACAAGGGCTGGGACTATTTCGAGGGGCTGACCAAGGAAGAGGCGGAGCAGCGCGAGGCCAATGAGCGACGTGATGCCTCCGGCTACAAGGAAGCTGCGCATTATGGTTGGGCCGGGTCGGGCGATGGCAGCCGCAGTCGTGACGAGATGCATGCGCTCGATATATTAGGACTTGAAAGCGATTCCAGCTTTGAAGATGCCAAAAAGGCATGGCGGAGGATCGCCAAGGAAACCCACCCCGATGTCAATCCGGGTAATGCCGATGCCGCCAGGGCCTTTCAGGCGGGACAGGCAGCCTATGACGTCCTTCGCGTCGCCGAAGAACGCCGGGAATGGAAGGGGTGAAGCATTTCACCTTATTCTGGGCGGTATTGGCGTTGGCCGCCAGAGTACTCGTGCCCGCGGGTTTCATGCCTGCATCCGACAGGGCCTTCGCTCTTACCGTCTGCACGGGAGTCGATACACAGACCATATGGATGGATCGCAAGGGCGGACTGCATAAAGAAAATCCGCAAAAACACGAGCAACGCGATCACAAACCCTGCGCTTTTGCAGGTGGCGGGGATGTCGCGTCCATTGCTTTCACGGCTGCCGATCGAGCAGAAATGGTTTCGCCGACCATTCTTTCACCAAAAATATCGGTTCCGGCCATTGGTCAGGGCCTTGCCGCGCCTCCTCCTCCGCAAACCGGACCGCCTGTTTTGATCTAGAACTTTCGCCGCGCATTGCGGCCTTTGTTTTTTGTTCAGTTCAGGAAATCTGCCATGTCTATTCAGGACCGAGGTGCGCCGTTGCGCGTCCCCCTTTATCGCACCATTTGGCGCTGGCATTTTTACGCCGCGCTATTTGTCATGCCGCTGGTGCTCGTGCTTGCTACCACCGGTGCAATCTATTTGTTCAAGCCCCAACTGGATCGCTGGGAGGAGCGGGCCTATTCGGGCCTAAGTACCGCCAACGCCGTGTCTGCAAATGAGCAACTGGCAGCCGTCTTGGGTGCCAATCCCGGGGCACAGTTTCATGGCTATCGCTTGCCCGAGCGCGCAGGCGACGCGGCGATGATCCATATCGGTTTGGCTGACGGTCGATCGATGCGAGATGTCTACGTTTCGCCACAGGGTGATGTGTTGGGCAGCGTCGATCCCGACAGCAGGATAGCCGCAATCGTGTCGCGAATTCACGGCTCGCTGTTCATGGGCAAAATCGGCGATTTGATCGTCGAACTGGGCGCCTGCTGGGCCATTGTGATGATTGTCACCGGCCTCTATCTGTGGTGGCCGCGCGGACGAGGGCCAGCAGGGGTCGTCTGGCCGCGTCTGCAGTTCGGGCAGGGCATATTCCTGCGTGACTTGCATGCGGTCACCGGATTTTGGGTGTCCGGATTAGCGTTGGTCCTGCTTGTTACAGGATTACCCTGGGCTAGCGTGTGGGGCGATGCGTTTCGATTGGCGCGGGTCGAGCTTGGGCTGATGCACGGGCCGCAGGACTGGAAAACCGGATCGGGCGCGCCCCATGCCGAGCATGACCATGATGCGATGATGAAGATGCAGGCCGCAGGCGTGCCGCTGGTAGGGCTTGCGGATATGGTGGAACGGGCCAAACTCGAAAATCTCCCGCATCCGGTATGGGTTAAGCCCCCCGGCGCGCCTGAGCGATTTGGATCGCCGACAGAGATGGCATGGATGGTCAAGTCCGAGGCGCAAAACCGCCCTTTGAACCGGACGATAAGTTTCGACATGGCGACAGGTGTGGAACTTTCGCGCACAGAATTTGCGGACAAGCATGTGATCGACCGGATCGTGAGCTATGGCATAGCCTGGCATGAAGGCCAGCTGTTCGGCTGGATTAATCAACTGATAGGTGTACTTACGGCGATCGCCTTGGTCACGCTAACGATCACTGGCTTTCTGATGTGGCGGAGGCGCAAGCCCGTGGCTACTCTCGGTGCGCCGCCCGCTCCGACAGTTAAGCACAAGATGCGGGGAGTGGCGTTCATTATGCTAATACTGGCTG
Source organism: Sphingomonadaceae bacterium (assembly GCA_016742125.1). Taxonomy (GTDB): domain Bacteria; phylum Pseudomonadota; class Alphaproteobacteria; order Sphingomonadales; family Sphingomonadaceae; genus Sphingorhabdus_B. The sequence goes on from JACVCM010000121.1 coordinate 5,369, forward strand.
CATTTCTGCCGCTTCTTGCCGCGTCCCTGCTTGTGCTTTGGCTGTTCGACCATCTAATACTACCGCGCCTGCCGCGTCTCGCACGCTGGCTGGACGTCCGCCCGGTCAGTTGGCGTAACGCGCCGCCGTCTCTCGAATAAGTGCAATCATATTCGGAATGCCCTGCGTCCTGTTCGAACTCAGCTGATTTTTGAGATCGAACGGGGCGAGGGCTCCTTCAATATCGGTGCCGAGGATTTGCGCGGCGCTTTTGCCTTCGACCGTTTTCAGCACCAGAGCGATAATGCCCTTGGTAATTGCAGCATTGCTGTCCGCGAGGAAGGCGAGGTGGCCATTCTCAGTCACGGGATAGACCCATACACTTGCCGAGCAACCCCGGACCAAAGTCGCCTCGGTTTTAAGCGCATCGGGCATGGGCGGCAAATTCTTGCCCAGATCGATCAGCAGACGATAGCGGTCGTCGCTGTCGAGAAAATCATATTCGTCCTGAATATCGGTGAGGCTGGTCATCCGCCGCCTAATACACGTGCCGTCGGCTTATCCAAGTGGAGTGATGACTAGATATCGATCCCTGCGGCAATTGCCTCGAGCTTTTTTACGCGTTCTTTCAGATCGGCGACTTCGATGCGCGATGCGGCAGAGGGCGAGCTACCTTCCGGAAGCTGTCGCCCCGCATCGAGTTCGGCATGCTTCAACGCGATCCACTCGCGCCAACCGCGAAGCGAAAGGGTGGACACGATACCGTCGCAGAGCACTGCGAAAGCGCCGATAATGATATAGAAATTGGGATCCTGGGGCATGGTTCCGTCCTTCTTGTTCTGGCGTCCGGCTTACCGTCCGCGCAACTCCTCAATCTGCCGGTTAATGTCGCTGGCGCTGTTATTGTCGGTGGCAATGCGCTCGAGAACCTGGATGCGGTCTTTCAGCGTCCGGATTTCGTTTTGCATGGCCTGTGTGTCGCCACCGCCGATGACACGCTGGGTCTTGTTACCAAGCATGTCTTCATCCTCGATAATGCCGTGCCGGGCCTTGTAACGGCTGCTCAATACCTTGCCAATTGTCACGATCAGGACAATCGCCACTACCATTGTGAACGGGTCGCCAATCATTTCTGCAATTCCTTTTCATTGGTGGGGATCACGGATGTGGGGATGCTTCGCAGACCTTCGATTTCCTTGGCCAGACTATAACCTTGGTCGGTCACGATCCGCTCGAGAACAGCCACACGCTCTTCCAGGCGCCCTTTGTCCGCTGCATATTGTGCAGCCCTGTCTGTCATGCTTTGCGCCTCCAACTCCATCTGCCGCTCCTTCAGCTTCACCCATGGACGAAAAATCGCGCCCGCAAGAATGGCCAGCAGGCCGCAACTGATTCCAAGAATGGGGATCAGCGCATATATAGCATCTGGATGCATGACAGTCCCTTCAGTTCGTTGGGCCGCGGAGCGATTCGATTTCTGCGGTCAGCCTGTGGCTGTCATCGACGACAATCTTTTCGACGTTGGCGAGGCGATCCTTGACAGAGCCAAGCTCTGCGCGCAGCTGGGCGTTCTCCTGGCTTAGCAGCTTGACGCGCTCGACAGCTTCCTGATCGCTCTTGGGATAGACCGCCTGACCCCATGCACCGTCCAGTTGATATCCATTCTGGATCCGCAACCATTTTGTCAGGACCCAG
>JACVCM010000027.1 GCA_016742125.1 Sphingomonadaceae bacterium
GTACTCGGTGACGTGTTCCGGGTTCAGGGACCCATTTTGCACAATCGGGGGGGGGACAAGGCTTTCAGGTAACAAATCCCAATGCACAGGCAGGGTGCGGGTGCGGGTCGAGCTTTTCGGTTTGAGATGAACGCCGACCCCACAAACGCCATACCTTTTTCGCGCCTCTGGGTGTTGACATAACCCGCAGCGAGAGCGACCGGATTGCCGGTACACTCTTTGTCCGTCCAGATCTGTGCACCAATGGCAAGATCATGCACGGCGGGGCTATCATGACCTTCGTCCATGCGCTGGGCGCGATAGGTGCATTCATGAACCTATCCGAAGGGGCTAACGGGACGACGACAATCGAAAGCAAGACCAACTTTCTCGGCGCCGCACCGGAAGGTGACATCGTCACTGGCGAAACTACACCAGTCCGGATCGGCAGGCGTCTTTCGGTCTGGCAAACACGAATTACGCGTGGCGACGGAAAGCTGGTTGCACTAGTCACACAAAGCCAGATGGTGCTTTGACACTGGCGATATGTTGCCGAGGCGTTAAAAGCGCCGCATGCGTATCGCGACCTACAATATCAACGGCGTCAAGGCACGCCTGCCGCGCCTGCTCGAATGGCTCGAGGAAACCCAACCGGACGTCGCCTGCCTGCAGGAAATAAAGTCGCAGGACGACGGCTTTCCCGCTCATGAATTCGAACGGATTGGCTATGGCGCCATCTGGCATGGGCAAAAGTCGTTTAACGGTGTCGCAATCCTTGCCAGAAATGCCCAGCCCGTCGAGGCGCAACGAACGCTCCCCGGCGACCCGGAAGACGAACATTCGCGCTATATAGAGGCCGATATATTCGGGATTCGCTTTGCCAGCATCTATCTGCCCAATGGCAATCCGCAGCCGGGTCCCAAATTCGACTATAAGCTGGGCTGGATGCGCCGTCTGCACAGCCGCGCCGCCGAACTGCTGGCCGCAGAGATCCCTGCGGTACTTGCAGGTGATTATAATGTCATCCCGACACCGCATGATATCTGGTCTGCCTCTGCGTTGCTCGACGATGCGCTGCGGCAGCCGGAAAGCATCGCCGCCTATCGTGCGCTGCTCAACCAGGGATGGACCGACGCGTTGGCAACGCATTATCCGCAAGGCGGCATCTGGACCTATTGGGATTTTCAGGCCGGTGCATGGCAGCGCGACCATGGCTTTCGTATCGATCACCTGCTGATGAGCCCCGCGGTGGCAGACCGACTGACCGGATGCGGCGTCGACAAGGAGCATCGCGGCCGCGAGAAGGCCAGCGATCATGCGCCGACATGGATTGAACTGGCCGATCAAAAATAGCTGTTGTAGCAGTCGCTACATTTTGGTAGAGAATGTCCATCGCTAGAAGGACGTTCTTCATGCCCGACGCCCCGACCAACCGAATAGGCCTTTCACGTGGGCAGACTGTTCTGCTTGTCGTCATTGGCGCCGCCCTATGGTTTTTGGCAGCGATCATCCTGCGCTTGATCGCTCCGATGGGCGCACTGGAAGGCTCCGCCCGGTTAATCACCTATGCGCTGGTCATTCCGGGAACGCTGCCCTTTGTCATGCTGACCAGAATGATCGTAAAGCTGCGTTCCCATCAGCTTTTTACCGGTGTGGGGGTGGTAACAATGACGGCATTGCTGATCGACGGCGTCGTTATCGCCTGGTTCCCCGCCGTGTATGGCGGCGCATTGCCGCAAGTCACCAACTGCGCCGCTGCCATATTATGGGGAGCAGGAGTCGGGCTGGTATTGGCCTTTATCTTGAACAAAGGAGAAGCTGCATGACCGGATTTCGGATTTTGCTGGTTGCGCTCATTTCGATCGTTGGCATTTATACGGTGTTCGTTGTCGCCGAACATGGCATGGACTTCCTGTCACCTTTCTACGGTGATATTGCCAAGATGGGATGGCCCGGGCAATTCAACCTGGATTTTCACGCCTTTTTGATTTTAGGTTCGCTATGGCTGATGTGGCGGCATCATTTTTCGCCGCTCGGCCTGCTGTTCGGCATAATCATTTTTGGCGGCGGTGCGCCATTTCTGTGCATCTATATGCTGGTCGTGATGCTGAAGGACAAAGCTGACATGGCTGAACTCCTGCTCGGCAAAAGGCGTGTTGCAGAAATCAGGCGCAGTTAGGCGAGACCGAAGGCGGCCCGGGCGTCGCCATCCAGTCCCAAGCTTTTGAGGACGACCATACCCTCGGCCATTACCAGCATCCGTGCTGCATCCCTTTGCTGCTGCGCTATGTCCGGCGCATCGATCTGCGCGGCGCCCCAGGCCAGGAATCCCCGGCCAAGCTGTTCGCCGACAGCGCGATAAAAGGCATCGCCATTTGCCGCGAGGCTGGCAATTTCAAGCCAGACGCGCATGAAAGGCCACATCTCATCATCGACGATGGCATCGAGCATGATCGGCAGCAGTTGTTCGAACGGCAGTGGCTCGGGTGCCTTGCGCGCTTCCATAGCGGCCATGATCCGCATGGCAATTACGCCCAGCGTCGCCGTCATCATCTCCGCCTTGTCGGCAAAATAATAGAGCAGCATCCGGTCGCTCGTGCCCGCTGCTTTGGCCAGCGGCCGCAGGCTCGACGCCGAGAGACCATGCGCCAGCACATGGTCGGCAAGACGCTCGAGTATTTCGGCGCGGCGGGTATCGAGCTTTGGCACAGGCCTTCTTCGCATAAAGCCACGCCAGTTGACAATTATCTTAATTTCTGAAATAACAGAAATAACGAAAAGGACTGAGTCGGCATGGGCGTCGAAAAATATCCCGAAGCACTGGAATTCATCCTCCATTGGGGGGAGATGGGGACGCATTGGGGTGCCAACCGCTCGGTCGCCCAGGTTCATGCGCTGCTTTATTTGAGCGATCAGCCACTCGATGCCGAAGCGATTTGCGAAGCGCTCGATCTGGCGCGGTCCAATGTGTCCACCGCGCTCAAGGAATTGCAGGGCTATGGCATTGTCCGCCGCACACACATTCCCGGCGACCGGCGCGACCATTTTGTTGCCGAGACCGAATTGTGGGACCTGTTCATGGCGATCACCGCCGAACGCAAACGGCGGGAAATCGACCCGACCATTTCCAAGCTGGGCGAGCTCAAGGAACGCATGGCGGCGAACAAGGATCTGCCGCAGCATGTCCGCGACCGTATCGGCCGGATGCACGAGTTTATCTCCACATTGACCGGTTGGTATGAACAGGTCCGGGGGCTAAAAAAATCCACGTTGATTGCTCTTATGAAGCTGGGCGCCAAGGTCGCGCGCTTCGTGCCGGGCGGGAAGGATTGAGCGGTGGTTGATCAAAATACCGGAGCCCTGAGCCGTCGGCGCCATAGCGCTGGCAAAAGTCGAAGGGCGCCCCTCGGCCCAGCGCAGTCTTTTGGCGCGAAGCGCCCCTCGACGGTTGCAGCCCCTCCGCGACTGCTGCCCAAGGCTACAGCATCAGATATACCTGTTTTCCACCCATAGAACGGAGAAAGACCATGCCGCCCGAACGATCGTGCATCCGCTAATTTCGATTTTTACAGAAATATCAGAATATATTTTTTCCATTGAAGGACAATGTCATGACGCTGTTAGCTTATAGCCTGTACCTCATCCTCGCGATCGGAATGACAATCTGGGTCGCATGGACGCTGAGCACAAATGGCAAGATTTACCTCATCCGCTGTTTTGGCCATGATGCCGAACTGGCGACATCTGTGAACCATCTGCTTGTGGTAGGTTTCTACCTCGTCAATCTTGGCTTCATTGCGCTGGCGCTGAGCGCGGCAGGCAATGTCGAAACCGGGCCCGAGCTGATGCGTTTTCTCGGTTGGTATGTGGGTTTGGCGGTGCTCGTGCTCGGCGGGATGCACTTCTTCAACATGGGCGCGGTCACGCGGCATGGGAAGAAGGTTGCCGAATGGGTCCACAATCAGGCGCCTCTACCCGAACCCGCCGCTGCACAACGGGCCGTTGCCCGCACGCGGAGCGACAGCCTGCTCGACTGAGTCGGCATCCGAACAAAGTCCCCCGGCACCATGGCCGGGGGATTTTTGTCAACCCATCGCACAGGCATATCGTACCACCGTGAAATCCCAGTTGTTCAGCGAACCAAAAGGCGTCTGCATGCCTTCTGCCAGTCCCAAGCCACCATGGTAAGGAGACAGACAATGACGAAATTTCCCAAGAGCGCCGTCGCACTGCTATCGATTTCCGGTGCGCTGATGGTCGCTGCCACTGCAACGACGCTTTCGGCGCACCCGGGTCAGCAAAGTCACGCACATAAACTCGATGCGCCAATCGCAGGCGTGCGCAACAATTATTGGTATGATTATCGTTCGGATCTGGAAGAGGCGGAAATTGAGCTGCGCAAGGATCTTCGGCGGGCAAAAACCGCGCAGGACCGGCGCGAAGCCTATAATGAATATGACCGCGAACTGATCGATGCGCGCAAGGATTATATGCAGGAGATGCGCGAACGCGGCTATCTGCGTCGCGGCCGCGTCGAGGTTCTCGACTGACATTTCAAGTAAACCCTAGCCCTGAGCAGCCGTCGATCGCGACTGCAACCGTCAAGGGGCGCTTCTCAGGCCAGTACAGTGTCCGGCCGAGAAGCGCCCTTCGACATATTAGCCAGCGCTTCGCGCTGACGGCTCAGGGCGGTATTGGGAACGCGGTCACAACTGGACAGCGGCGGCGGCAATCCGTATCGGCTCCTTCATGTCGATTCAGCCTTCGGATTCCATCCTCATCATAGATTTCGGGTCGCAGGTAACCCAGCTTATCGCCCGCCGCGTCCGCGAAGCAGGGGTATATTCCGAAATCGCTCCTTTCAGCAGCGCGGAAGAGGCATTCCGCCGGATGCAGCCAAAGGGGGTCATCCTGTCCGGCGGTCCGGCCTCAGTGACCACGGAAGGCTCGCCCCGCGCGCCGCAACTGGTATTCGATAGCGGGCTGCCGATACTGGCGATCTGCTATGGCCAGCAAACGCTTTGCACACAGCTGGGCGGCAAGGTTGAAGGCGGGCATGCCGCCGAATTCGGGCGCGCCGATGTTGAAATCCACAAGGCGAGTCCGTTGTTCGACGGATTTTGGCAGGTCGGTGGGAAATATCCTGTGTGGATGAGCCATGGCGACCGCGTAACGGTGGCACCCGAGGGCTTCGAAGTGATCGGCACGTCACCCAACGCGCCGTTTGCCATCTGCGTGAACGAGGCGCGCAGATACTATACCACGATGTTCCATCCCGAGGTCGTTCATACCCCCGATGGTGCCAAACTCATCTCCAACTTCGTGCACGGGATTTGCGGGCTGGCGGGCGACTGGACGATGGCTGAATTTCGCGCCACCAAAATTGCCGAAATCCGCGAACAGGTGGGATCCGGCCGGGTCATTTGCGGACTGTCGGGCGGCGTCGACAGTTCGGTCGCCGCCATCCTGATCCACGAGGCGATTGGCGAACAACTCACCTGTGTGTTCGTTGACCACGGCCTCTTGCGCATGAACGAACGTGCACAAGTGGAATCGCTGTTCCGCGACCATTATAATATCCCGCTTGTCGTCGTCGATGCCGAGGCGCGTTTCATGATGGGTCTCGCAGGCGTCACCGACCCCGAGGCCAAGCGCAAGTTTATCGGCGCCGAATTCATCAACGTGTTCGAGGAAGAGGCGAAAAAGATCGGCGGGGCCGATTTTCTCGCCCAGGGGACTCTCTATCCCGATGTGATTGAAAGCGTCAGCTTTACCGGCGGACCATCGGTGACGATCAAGAGCCACCACAATGTGGGCGGCTTGCCCGAGCGGATGAACATGAAGCTGGTCGAACCCTTGCGCGAACTGTTCAAGGACGAAGTGCGCGCACTGGGGCGCGAGCTTGGCCTGAACGACCAGTTCGTCGGCCGCCACCCCTTCCCTGGCCCCGGCCTCGCCATCCGTATTCCCGGCGAGGTGACCAAGGACCGCTGCGACATCCTGCGCAAGGCAGATGCGGTGTATCTTGAAGAAATCCGCAATGCCGGACTTTATGACGAAATCTGGCAGGCCTTTGCGGTGCTCCTCCCGGTCCGCACCGTCGGCGTCATGGGCGACGGACGTACATATGACAATGTGTGCGCTCTCCGGGCAGTAACCAGCACGGATGGCATGACGGCGGACATCTACCCCTTCGAAAGCGCCTTTCTGAGCCGCGTTGCAACGCGGATTATCAATGAAGTGAAAGGCATCAACCGGGTGGTGTATGATTACACGTCCAAGCCGCCCGGAACGATCGAGTGGGAGTAAAGGTTGGCGCGTCGCAGCATGGGCAATTGGCAAACGGCTTTTGTTTGATCGGCCAGTTCGCGGGCTCTCGCAGCGTCGGCCTGGGTCCGCTATTATTCGATAGCATATCATATTTTGGATTTCGCTTTCGCGAAATGCAATGTTACTGCCTGGTCTACGCCAACGCTATCAGCAGATTTACGATTACATTCGGCAAAGCGCATGATTTTTGGACTGAATTGAGCAAGATCGGAATTACGGTGACAGGGAATTACGATGACAGGTGCGAAAACCCCTAAATTACTACAGCTTGTAATGTAGGATTTCATCTGCGATCCTCTGCTCCGACATCGCCATCCGCCCAATAGCTGCAAGGGCCTGCTAAATCAGCTACCGCTCCCGCATCCTTAAAGCGACAAAAGCGACAATCAGGGGGCCGTTTGCCGTATCTTTTGTCGCTTTAAGCCCTGCCACCTTCGAGGTAGGTGCCAACTTATTGCCAACTTCCGCCGCAAACGCGCAGTTTCGCGTCAAGTTGATGCTTTAACCCGACATCCCTTCGCGGTGTCCTAGTCGCGACCTTATGGGGCTCCTCAATCCGCGTTGCTTCTCCCAATTAAGGTGAGAACTTAGTGTGACTTTATCAGGTTTTCTGCGCCTTTCAGAGCACCGTCTACCTCGTCCTCGGCGACACCGGCGGAGCGGCGGGCACACGCGGGGGCCCTTCGACAAGCTCAGGACTGGTGCCTGCGAGCCTGCCGACGTTCGACTATGTCAACTACGGCACATGGGCAATGGATGGCCTCGGCCGGATCACCTTCACCCCGCTGACCGTCGTGCAGGACACTGGCTATAAGGCAGAGCTCTACAGCTATAATGCCGACGGTTACCCCACCACGGTGCGCGAGGCGTCGAGCACCCCGATTGTCATCGAATGTTGCTGCGACCTGCCATTTCGAAAAACAAATAAATAAGGATAATAAAACAACAGCTTAATTTTTAGACGGTTCCACCTTCGGCAATACGCTCGAAGTTTCACGCTTTACTGTTAAAATACAATGCTTTATTTGGAATTTGAACCTTCGAGTGGGAGTAGACTTTTCAACGCATGTCTGTAAAATTCGAACCAGATAACAATCGCTTCCATATGGCCACAGCCGCGGGCGAGGCATTTGTGACATTCAGATGGGAGGGCGATGTCATGGTGCTGCCTCATGCCGAGGTGCCGACTACCTTGCGCGGGACCGGCGCCGGGGCGCGATTGGCGAATGGCGTCTTTGCCGAGATTGAAGCCATGGGTATCAAGGCAAGGCCGATCTGCCCGTTTCTGGTCCGTGTAGCACGGTCCGACCCGCGATGGCGGGCGCTGTTCGGCATCTGATGGCCAAGGTTGTCCGGCTATCGGCAAATGATGTGCTTCGGATGCGAGGTCTCAATGCGCTGTTTGCCGAGGCATTTGAGGACCCGGACGGTTATGCGGCTAGTCCGCCCGACGACAGCTATTTGCAGCACCAGTTGGCACAGCCACATGTCATAGCGCTTGTCGCCATCGCGAAAGACAAAGTCGTCGGCGGCCTGGTCGCCTATGAGTTGCCCAAGCTCGAACAGGCGCGCTCCGAAATCTACATTTACGACCTGGCCGTAGCAGACGACCATCGTCGCAGCGGGATCGCGACCGCCTTGATTGCCGAATTGCAACATATTGCCAGCCAGTGCGGCGCCTGGGTGATCTATGTCCAGGCCGATTATGGCGACGAACCGGCGATAGCGCTTTACACCAAAGTGGGTGTGCGCGAGGATGTGATGCATTTCGATATTCCGGTTGAGAAGGGCGAAGCATGAGCGAAAAATCACGACTGGAGGTCGCGGCCAGTGGCGGCTGCCAGTGCGGCGCGGTGCGTTACCGGGTGAGCGCCGTTACCGACACATCGCATATCTGCCATTGCAGGATGTGCCAGAAAGCTGTCGGCAATTTCTTTGCGGCGCTGTTCGGTGTTCCGAGAGATGCGCTTGTCTGGACGCGGGGTGAACCCGCACGGTTCATGAGCTCGGAGCATGTCGCGCGCGGCTTCTGCGCGACGTGCGGCACGCCGCTTTTCTACGAATATGTGCTGGGCGACGATCTGGCGCTGACCACCGGTTCGCTTGACGATCCGGCACAGTTTCCGCCCAAGGACCAGTTCGGGCTGGAGGCTGTCATGCCCTGGTTCGACAGGATTGCCGAGGTTCGCAGGGCGGGCGCCACCGAAGAAACCATGGCCGACTTTGTGGCTGGAATTCGTGCGACCAACCATCAGCATCCCGACCATGATACTGAAAGCTGGGCGGCATGACCCCCACGGCCAAGATCCTCCTCCTCGGCTCCGGCGAATTGGGCCGGGAATTTGTGATCGCGTCGAAGCGACTTGGCTGCCACGTCATTGCCTGTGATAGCTATGCCAAGGCCCCCGCGATGCAGGTTGCGGACGAGGCCGAGGTGTTTTCGATGCTCGACGGCGCAGCGCTGGGTGCCGCGATCGAAAAGCATCAGCCCGACTTTATTGTCCCCGAGATAGAGGCAATCCGCACCGAAATTCTGGCCGATTATGAGGCGAAGGGTTTTACTGTCGTGCCGTCGGCAAAGGCGGCGCAGATGACGATGAATCGCGATGCCATTCGCGACATGGCGGCGACGGACCTGGGTTTGATCACGTCGCGTTATGTCTATGCAGAGAGCCGGGAGGCGCTGCATAATGCCGTTGCCGAACTCGGCCTGCCGTTGGTGGTCAAGCCAGTGATGTCATCCTCTGGCAAGGGCCAGAGCACCGTTCGTACCGAAACGGAGACCGATGCAGCGTGGGATTACGCCGCCGCCGGGATGCGCGGCGACCGGCTGCGCGTGATTGCCGAGCAATTTATCGATTTCGATTATGAGATCACCTTGCTGACCATCCGCGCAAGGGACGGCATCCACTTCTGCCCGCCCATCGGTCACCGTCAGGAACGAGGCGATTATCGCGAAAGCTGGCAACCGGCCGCGATGTCGACGGCTGCGTTGAAGGCAGCACAGGACATGGCTTCCAAGGTTGTCGATGCACTAGGCGGATATGGCTTGTTCGGGGTCGAGTTTTTCGTCAAGGGCGACGCCGTCATCTTCTCCGAACTTTCACCGCGCCCGCATGACACGGGAATGGTGACGCTGGTGTCGCAGACGCTGAACGAGTTCGACCTGCATGCCCGCGCGATATTGGGCCTGCCTATTCCTGCCATTTCACTGCTCGGTGCGTCGGCCAGCGCCGTCGTGCTGGCCGACCGCGATTCCGATGATTTCAACATAACCGGGCTGGCCGATGCACTCGCCGTATCGGACGCGCATATCGATGCGCGGATATTCGGCAAGCCCGTAACCCGTCCCTATCGCCGTATGGGTGTAACGCTGGCACGGGTGGCCGATGGCGATGCCAAAAAAGCCCGAGCAGCGGCGTTATCTGCCGCCGAGCAGATTAATATCAGCTATGGACCAACCCAATGACGATTACCCTTTATGGCATTCCCAATTGCGACACGGTCAAGAAGGCGCGCACCTATCTCGACGGCCGCGGCGTGTCCTATCATTTCCATGACTATAAGAAGGCAGGGGTGGCAAAGGCCGATCTCGAACGCTGGAGTAAAGAAGTGGGATGGGAGAAGCTGCTCAACAAGGCTGGCACCACGTTCAGGAAACTGCCCGACGCCGACAAGGCCGACATTGATAAGTCAAAGGCCATCACGCTGATGCTCGCCAACCCGTCGATGATCAAGCGCCCGGTGGTCGAGGGCGGCAAAACTTTACTGGTCGGGTTTGACCCGCATATCTATGATGCGTCGAGTTTCTAACCAAAGGACATGACATGGTCACCGCGTACTGGAACGGGGCGATAATCGCCCAGTCGGACGAAACTGTGGTCGTTGAAGGCAATCATTATTTCCCGCGTGATGCGGTGAGAGACGACTATCTGCAGGACAGCGCAACAACGTCGGTTTGCGGATGGAAAGGCACGGCGCGCTATCATTCGCTTGTGGTATACGGCAAAACCAACCCGGATGCCGCCTGGTATTATCCGGAACCTGAAGAGGCGGCGCGTGAAATCACGGACCGCATAGCCTTCTGGAAGGGCGTTGTCGTCACCTGAGGGTGACAGAGCGGATCCGTCATGAGTCTGACACAGCCTTTTGCCATGTCCGCCAAATGAAGGTTTTGCTCCCACTGTTGATCGCTGCCGTTCTTCCCGCCTGTTCGATTTCGGAGAGCCAAGCCATGCAAAAGCCACTCGACGGTAAGGCCATTGTGATAGCGCATCGCGGGGCGAGCGGCGAACGGCCCGAGCATACGATTGCGGCCTACACATTGGCCATCGACCAAGGCGCCGATTTCATAGAGCCCGATCTGGTGCTGACCAAGGACGGCGTGCTGGTGGCGCGGCACGAAAATGAGATTTCGGAAACCACCGACGTCGCGGCGAAACCGGAATTTGCCGGCCGCAAGACAAGCAAGACCATTGACGGTCGGCAAATGACCGGCTGGTTCACCGAAGATTTCACGCTGGCCGAACTCAAGACGCTGCGCGCGAAAGAGCGCCTGCCGCAGCTACGCAAGGCGAACATGGCTTATGACGGGCAATTTGGGATTCCGACTTTTGAAGAGATATTGGAACTGGCGAAGGCGCGCGGCGTAGGAGTCTACCCCGAGACCAAGCATCCATCCTATTTCACCTCGATAGGCTTGCCGCATGAAGCGCCCTTGCTGGCACTGCTCCAGAAATTCGGTCATGCGGAAAAATCCGCGCCGGTTTTCATCCAGTCATTCGAGGTTGAAAATCTGAAGGCGTTGCGCGGCAAGACCGCAGTGCGGCTGGTCCAGTTGATGGATGAAAAGGGCGGTCCGCCCGACCGTGCGGATTTAAGTTATGCGAAAATGGCAACACCCGACGGCTTAAATGCCATCGCCGCCTATGCCGATGGCATCGGCCCGAACAAGACGCTGGTCATTCCCCGCACCCTTCTCGGTAATATGGGCGAGCCGACGACGCTGGTAGCCGATGCGCATAAGGAAGGACTCGCCGTCCATTCGTGGACATTCCGCCGCGAAAATTACTTCCTGCCCTTGGAACAGAAGTCGGGAATCGATCCCCGCAGCACGGGCGATCTACAGGCCGAAATCCGTACCTATCTCGCCACCGGCATCGATGGCTTTTTCAGCGACAATATCAGCGAAGCGGTTGCCGCGACCAAGCCTTAACCATAGCCGCAAACGCTATGCCGAACCCAGTGATACGCTTGCCAAACAGGCTTGGCCAAGCTAACTTGGCCAACTATGGGAATCCATGTTAACATCGGTGAAGCCAAAAACCGGCTTTCGGAACTGATCGCCGCATCGCTTCGTGGCGAAGAGGTGATCCTGTCCAAGGCGGGCAAGCCGGTCGCGCGGATCACGGCGATTGCGGATGCGGTTGCCGAGGAAAAGGAACGCGAGCGAGCGGCGCGTGCCGCGAAGATGAAGGCGTGGATGGGAAGCGGCAAGGGCAAACTCGGCCCCAACGCTGGTGATTTGATCTGCGAACCCGAATATACCGACGAGGAAATTGATAATTTCAGCCAAGGTTTTTGAATTTGGCCTTTTTGCTGGATACCAATGTAATCATCTGGCTTTTTGAAGGCCGCGCCGGGTTGTCTCAAAAGGTGAAGGACCGCCTTCTTACCGGGGATGAGATCGGTTTTATCTCGGTTTTGTCTGGCTGGGAATACGAAGATAAGCGGAAAAAGCGGCCTGCGGAATATCGATTGCCTTTTGCGGAAATAATTGCGGAAGTCCCGCATATTCCGCTAAACCTCGAGTTTGACGTCTATCGCTATGCCGAGCGCTTGCCGCTGATCCACCGCGACCCATTCGACCGAATGTTGGTGGCGCAGGCCATCCATCACGATCTCGAATTCATCGCCTCCGATGAAGCGATCCACCGATACCCCGTCCGCATTTTCTGGTAAGGCCTGTTTCCATGTCCACGCTGCCCAAAACACTTACGCTCGATACGTCCACCAGCCGCGCGAACCCGACGCCCGCGCCGATGAAGCGCCTGACGGTGCCGCGCATCCGGCAGCGCAAGGGGGGCGAGCCACTGGTGATGCTGACGGCCTATACCGTACGCATGGCACAGTTGATGGACCCGCATTGCGACATGCTGCTCGTCGGCGATTCGCTCGGTCAGGTCATCTATGGCCTGCCGCATACCGTCGCTGTCACGATGGAAATGATGGCGGCGCACGGCGCGGCGGTCGTACGCGGCAGCTATCACGCTGCGGTCATTGTCGACATGCCATTTGGTTCGTACGAGGCCTCGCCCGAGCAGGCCTTTGTCAACGCATCGCGCTTGCTGAAAGAGACCGGTGCCGCTGCGGTTAAACTGGAAGGCGGCAAGGTGCTGGCGCCGACGGTCGAATTCCTGACCTCGCGCGGTATTCCGGTGATGGCGCATGTCGGCCTGACGCCGCAGGCGGTGAATATCCTTGGCGGCTATGGAGTGCGCGGCAAAAGTGCGGACGAGGCGAGGTCGATCGTCGATGATGCCATCGCCATGTCGCAGGCAGGTGCCTTTTCGATGGTCATCGAAGGCGTCCTGGAGCCGATTGCCATCGAAATTACCAACAAGGTCGGCTGTCCGACGATTGGCATCGGCGCTTCGGCGCAGTGCGACGGACAGGTGCTCGTCGCCGAAGACATGCTGGGCCTGTTCGACCGCGTACCCAAATTTGTGAAGAAGTTCGGCAATATGGGTGCCAGCGTCGAAGAAGCTGTGCGTGAATATGCCGCCGGTGTGCGCGACCGCAGCTTCCCCGGTCCAGACCAGCTTTATCAGCCAGCATAATGCAGGCTGGCCTATCGCGCCGAGTCCCGCTAAGGACGGCGCAAATTGAATTTACCATGAGATTTCGGAGGCCCTTTTGGCTTTGACACCGACTGAAAAGCGCGCCGGGAGCGATGAGGCTTTCCTGCGCGAAGTGGATGATGCAGTCCGCGCGAGCGATCTTTCCAATTTCTGGACGCGCTATGGCCGTTGGCTTTTGGCTATCGTCGTGTCGGGTTTGCTCGCCTTTGGCGGATGGATTTTCTACCAGCAACAGCAGCAGGCCGCCGCCGACAGGCAAAGCGAAGAATTTGTCGATGCGATGGACAAGCTGCGCGCCGGGCAGGACAAGGAGGCGCGTGCCAAGCTGGCTACACTGGCCAAAGCCGAACAGCCTGGCTATCGTGCAATGGCGCAACTGGTCGAGGCCAATTTGCTCGGCGAAGATGGTAAGACAAAAGAAGCTATTGCAATCTATGCAAAAGTGGCCGGCGACAGCAGCCTGCCGCAGACATTCCGCGACCTTGCGCTGATCCGCCAAACCAGCGCCGAATTCGATACGCTCGCCCCGCAGGCGGTGGTGGACCGGCTGAAGCCGCTGGCTACGCCCGGCCATGCCTGGTTCGGCAGCGCCGGCGAGCTGACCGCGCTGGCCTATCTGAAAATGGGCAAGGAGAATCTGGCCGGTCCCATTTTCGCCCAGATTGCAAAGCAGGAAGGCTTGCCGCCGACGTTGCGCAGCCGGGCACAGCAAATGGCAGGGGCATTGGGGATCGATACCGTTCAGGTTGATGAAAAGCGCAATGCGGCAACGAAGGCGGGTGAAACCGCCGCCAACGGAGAGTGAAATTGAAGACTAGCGCGAAATTGTTACTGGCCTTGGCCGCATCCGCTTCACTTGGCGGCTGCGCTGTGATCGACAGTGTGCGCGGCGATGCCGGCAAGAAAAACAACACACCGACCGTCGGCAACCGCGTCGATATATTGGGAACCGAGCGCGACATGGACGTCGATCCCGCCCTTGCAGGGGTTGCGGTGATACTGCCGCCAGCTTCGGTTAACGATGCATGGGCACAGCCGGGTGGTAACGCCGCGAAATCGCCCGGGCATCTGGAGCTCGGACAGGGCCTTGCGCGAATATGGAGTGCCACGGTCGCTGGCGCGAACCCGCGCGCTCGGCTTGCAGCAAGCCCCGTGGTGAGCGACGGACGCCTTTATGTCGTGGACACCACGGCGCGCGTTACAGCGTTCGACGCCAATAGCGGCGCACAGATCTGGTCGAATGCGCTCGATGTCGAAGATGACGGGAAGCCCTCCCGTTTCGGCGGCGGGGTGAGTGCCACCAGCACGATAGTATTTGCCACCAATGGCGTTGGCGATGTGGCGGCGTTGGCCGCTGACACTGGCGCATTGCGTTGGAAAAAACGCCCTGCCGGGCCTCTGCGCGGTGCGCCGACGCTGTCGAACGGCAATGTCTATGTGATGACGCAGGACAACCAGATTTACGCGCTGCGTCAGGAAGATGGCGAAGCGCAGTGGAATGAGGCCGGTCCGGTCGCGGCATCGGGCATTTTCGGCGTGGGCGCGCCTGCCGCAGCCCAGGGCACGGTGATCGCCGGTTATTCGAGCGGCGAGCTTGCCGCTTATCGGTACGAGAATGGCCGCAGCCTCTGGACCGACACGCTGTCGCGAACGGCAATGTCGACCAGCGTTTCGACGCTGACCGACATCGATGCCGATCCGGTCATCGATCGGGGCCGGGTCTTTGCGCTGGGCAAGGGCGGGCGCATGGCATCCTATGAACTCGTCACCGGCCAGCGGATCTGGGAGATCAATATTGCGGGCATCCAGACGCCTGTATCCGCCGGCGAATGGGTTTTTGTCATGACCGATGAGGCCCGGCTGTTGTGCGTCTCGCGCTCGAGCGGCAAGATCCGCTGGATATCCAGGCTGCAACGCTACGATAACGAAGAAAAGAAAAAGGGTCCGATCAGCTGGTACGGGCCAGTGCTGGCCGGTGGGCGGCTTATCGTCGTCAATTCGCGCGGTCAGTTGTGGGCCGTCGCGCCCGAGGAAGGTGCGGCGACGCAGATCGTTGATCTGAAGTCGGATGTGTCGCTCGCCCCGGTTGTCGCCAACCAGACACTATATGTGCTAGACGATGGCGGACGCATTTCCGCCTTTCGCGGGTAACCAAGGGAGCTAATCCGGCATGTTGCCGACGGTAGCCATTATCGGTCGGCCCAATGTCGGCAAATCGACGCTGTTCAACCGGCTCGTCGGCAAGAAACTGGCGCTGGTGGATGATATGCCGGGGGTTACCCGTGACCGACGCGAAGGTCAGGGACGCCTGTTCGACCTCGAATTCACCGTCGTGGACACCGCAGGCTATGAGGATGAGGATCCCGATACCCTGCCCGGGCGGATGCGGGCGCAGACCGAGGCGGCAATTGCTGGCGCGCAGGTCGCCTTGTTCCTGATCGATGGCCGTGCGGGGGTCACCCCGCTGGACGAGGAAATCGCCCGCTGGCTAAGAAGCACCGCAACCCCTGTGGTACTGGCGGTCAACAAGGCAGAGGGCAAGCAGGGCGATAACGGCATATTGGAGAGCTATGCGCTCGGCTTTGGCGAACCGATTGCGATCAGCGGCGAACATGGCGAGGGGATGGCCGATCTGTTTCAGGCGCTGCTGCCGCATATCGACGGCGGCAAGTTCGAGGAAGCCGATCCCGAAGCGCCTGACGCAATATTGAAGCTCGCCATCGTCGGACGCCCCAACGCCGGAAAATCGACGCTGATTAACAAGCTTCTGGGCGAAAACCGCCTGATTACCGGACCCGAGGCCGGGATCACCCGCGACAGTATTTCGATCGACTGGGTCTGGACCGATCCCGATCCGAAGCAGGGTGAGCCCGATGAAGAGGGCAATATCCCGCCCCCGCTGACCCAGCGCCGCGTTCGCCTGATCGACACGGCCGGGATGCGCAAGCGCGCAAAGGTGCAGGACAAGCTGGAAAAACTGTCGGTCGCCGATGCGCGCCACGCCATCGACTTTGCCGAAGTTGTGGTCCTGCTGCTCGATGCGACGAAGGGGCTCGAGGTGCAGGACCTGAAAATCGCCAACCATGTCATTCAGGAAGGCCGCGCGCTCATTATCGCCATCAACAAATGGGATGTGGCGGAAAATGCCAGCAGCCTTTTCAATGGCATCCGTACTGCGCTGGAGGAAGGGCTCTCGCAACTCAAAGGTGTCCCGTTAATTGCGGTTTCGGCTGTAACCGGCAAGGGCCTCGACCAGATGCTATCGGCCGCTTTCGAAGCGCGCGAAGCATGGAACCGGCGCGTGCCGACAGGCATCCTCAACCGCTGGTTCGAAGCGGCGGTCTCCGCCAATCCGCCACCCGCCCCCGGTGGGAAGCGGATCAAGCTGCGTTATATGACGCAGGCACGCAATCGCCCCCCGACCTTTGTGGTATTCGGCAACCGCACCGACGAACTGCCCGCAAGCTATGCGCGCTATCTTCTCAACGGCATTCGCCGCGATCTCGATTTCGGTGCGGTGCCGGTGCGGATCAACTTCCGCTCCGGCAAAAATCCCTTTGCCGACAAAGACTGAAGCCGGGACCGGGACCGAGCGGGTTTGCCAAACAGATTACGTCAACGCTCTGTTTACTTCTGACAGTGTAAAAGAACCCGACAGATTTGCATGTCCTGTCAGTGGAGTAAGCCGAGTGACCGAACGACCAGATGACTTGATCGACTGGAAGACCTTTACCGAAACCCGCAATCTGCTGGGTGCCGGTTTTGTCAGGATTCTCGGCTATTTCCGCGAGGATGGCACCAAATCGGTGGCAGCTATCGAGGAAGCGATGCGCCTCAAGGACTCGGCAAAGCTGGTGATTCCTGCGCACACGCTGAAGGGCGAATCATGGCAATTTGGCGCCGACAAACTGGCTCTGCTAGCTGAGGAAATCGAGGTTGCGGCACGCCATTATGTCGAAATTCAGATCGACCCATCCGAACTGGTCGAAAAAGTCGTTCGCCTGCGTCCCGTTTTCGAAGCAACGCTGGCCGCACTCGAGGCCGAAGCCAGCCCGCTGGTCGAACGCCGTCCCGTCAGCTTCGGACAGCGCAACGCACTTGGCGGAATGAGCTACGGTTAGCGCAATCTAGGCGCCGTTGCTCCAGCCCAGGCTGGAGCCCATCCCGTCTATCTGGAGCAACCATCCTCTTGGTCGATTGCACCACGTGATAGGCACAGCCTGCGCTGGGGCGACGTGGCGCGTCAGTCCTCTGCCGGCTTCGACTGCAGCTGGACATAATTTTCGATACCCATCCGCGTAATCATGTCGAATTGCTTTTCGAGCATGTCGACATGCTCTTCTTCGCTCTCCAATATCTCGGCAAACAGATCGCGGCTCACATAGTCGCGGACATTTTCGCAATGGGCAATGGCGTCCTTGAGCAGGGGCAGCGCCTCATATTCGAGTTCGAGATCGGCCTTCAATATCTCTTCCACCGTCTCACCGATCCGCAGACGTCCCAGAAGCTGAAAATTCGGCAGGCCATCTAGAAACAGGATACGCTCCGACAGCTTGTCGGCATGTTTCATCTCGTCGATGGATTCATGCCGTTCGAAATGCGCCAGTCGCGCCACGCCCCAATTGTCGAGCATTCTGTAATGCAACCAGTATTGATTGACTGCCGTCAGCTCGTTTTTCAGCGCCTCGTTCAGATATTCGATGACTTTGGCGTCGCCCTTCATGGCAATTCTCCTGTTCGTTGCTGCGGTGCAGGATAGCGACAAAGATGCGTATTGGAAAGCCCGAAAGCCGCAGAAAAGCTGGGATTTTCGTTCCGCTATTGCTAAGCGGTTGCAGGTCCGGCGCTGATAATGTTTCGCGCAAACGAAAGGCACTGGCCGCATTTGGGTTTGCGTCCCAAGCGGGCGTAAACATCATTGGGACGCTCAGAGCCGCAACGCACGGCGGCGCGCAGGTCTTTTTCCCGGATGGCATTACACACGCAAACGACCATAGATTCGCTCCTGTTGGGAACAAATTACCGTTAATGCGAATTGATTGCAATAGCTTTAACGACGTATCGGCTGGATACTGCCCCGCGCCAGACTGCGCCATAGCCATTCCAGCGGGCCATAGCGAAAACGGGTGAGCCACGGCTTCGACCAGAGCAGCATTACAGCCCACATGCCGATCACGAAAATCCATAGCTCGGCACGGCCGACAAAGCCGTATAGACCCCAGCCATAGCCGTAAAACAGCGTCGTCATGACGATACTGGTGCCCAGATAGTTGGTGAACGCCGCCTGCCCCGCCGCTGCAACGCGCGTGATGAATCGACTGCCGGACAGCCGCTCCATCAGAATGATCAGCAACGCGGCATAGCCTGTTGTCAGCATCAGCCGGGGAATCGCACCCCACGCCAGAAACACAGCAAGCGACGTGATCAGGTCATAACCGCTGGCAGCGACCCATCCCGCCAACAGGGCGCTGAGCAGCAGTCCCACAGGGACCAGCCTTTTTACCCAGCGTGCATAGTCGGCACGGTTCCAGGCACCGGTGATGAAACCGTTTTTCTGCATCGCCATGCCGATCATCATCAGCGGAAGCGTTTCGGTAGCGGACTGCAGGACCAGTGTGAGCGGCGTGTACCATTCGGACAGCTTGTCGGCAACGATGGGCCACCAGGCGCCACGGTGAAGCGCAAGCTCTTCCTCGACATTCATCGCAAAATCGGGGTTGTCCATGATGTCGCGATATTGTTTGATCAGCTCCGGATCTGCACCGGGCAGACTGGCAAAATATTGCAAAAACTGAAGTCCGCCAAATTGCAGACCCCAGAAGAGGATACCCAGCGCGTAGATACCCAGCGCCCATTTGATGAGGCGGCGCGGTTCCCAGTGGCGGAACAGAAATGCGATGCATCCGACTGCAGCGTACAGGAACAATATGTCGCCGAACCAGATGAGGAAAAAATGCGCGAGGCCGAACAACGCAAGCCAGGCCATACGGGCGTAATGGACGCGCTTCGCATTCTCGCCCTTTGCCTCTGCACGCTCGATAATCAGCATCATGCTGGCACCGAACAGCAAGGAGAACAGCCCACGCATCTTGCCGTCGATGAACACCGCAGAGAAAAACCAGGCGACTTGGTCAGCCAAGGTTTCGCCACTATAAGCCTTGGGGGTGACATAGGCCCATTCGGGCATCGAAAAGCCGATGATGTTCATTGCCAGAATGCCCATCACGGCAAAACCGCGCATTGCGTCGAGCGTCATATGGCGAGGCAGTGGTGACGTCATGTTAACCTCCCTGTATTAGCCTCGCGATACAGTTCGCCATGGCCAGCGTCCAGCAGAGTTTCTCGTGCGCTATTGACATTGATGTAGATAACGCTATTCAGGCAGCAACAGATTCGATGGAGCTTGTTCAGTGACCGCGACATATTCCATACCCTTTCATCACCCCGATCGGCCGGCCAATGAATTTCGTCCGCTCAAGGCATGGCACCATTTCCGCAAGCTGATCGCCGACAAGGAAGATACCGAACAGGTATTCCACATCATTGCGGCGCTGCGCGGATCGCGATTCCGCAAGGTTGCGGCAAAATTCTGGCACAGTGAAAAGGGGCAGCGCCTTCTCGCCACCGACCAGCGGCTGATCGATATTCTCGACGACCATGACACGCTCAAAAAGCTGCCCGCCGGAACGGTAGGCCGTGCCTATGTTGATTTCATGGAGCGCGAGGGGCTGTCGGCGGCCGGGTTGGAATCCGAATATGCCAAGTTTACCGAAGCCGGCACACGCTTCGAAGACGGTATCGACCGCTATGGCGACCGCTTGCGCGACACGCACGATTTGCACCACATCCTGACTGGCTATGGCCGCGATGCCCTGGGCGAGCAGTGCGTTCTGGCCTTCACCTATGCCCAGCATCGCAATCTGGGCGTCGGCTTCATCGCCTATATGGGCGGGCTTGAGCTCAAGCGCCGGGTGGCCCCCACAGCACCAATTATGAAAGCGGTGCACGAGGGCTATCGCATCGGCAAGGCTGCGAAAAATCTGGCGCAGGAAGATATCGGCGCGCTCCTTGCCGAGCCGCTGGCCGATGCAAGAAAACGCCTCGGCATTCCTGAGCCGGTGGCTTACAAAGCCGCGCATGAGGCGATGCGCTCAGGCGGGATCGACCCCTATAATCTGCTGGCCGCGGTCGCCTGAACCAGGTCGATATTGCGCAGGGTGCCTCCTCGTAAAGGCGGAGGTCTCACAAGGCGGTAAATGCTCTCGCCTTGCGCCAGCGCGAACGGGGTTAACCTACTTTATATTTGCGATTTGGCCGTTGGCGTGAAACTATGGGCACGACGGGTCGTCCATATATCGTGCGAGTCCAAAGGACCGTGCCGACTTGAGTGGAGGATCGGTCATGCCCGACAATTTCATCGACGTCCGCAATGCGGCGAACTGGGTCAATCATCATGAAAATGTGACCGTACCGGTTGCAAAGATACTGACCGTCCGTAACGAAACGCCGCAGACAGCGTCGCTGAATGGCATGAAGGCAACGTCGGCACGCTTGCAGCAGGTCATCCGCGATGCGCTGGCGGCGGGCAAGCGGCTGCGCGCCGTTGGCTCGCACTGGTCATTCTCCGATATTCCCGCCGTCGCCAATGGCTGGATTGTCGAGACGAACAAACTCGACTGGCGCTTTGTCTTTGGCGCATCGGACATGCACGCCAATGCAGGCGTGACGCATGACGAATTGCTGCTGTGTCAGTGCGGCACGCTCGTCGCCCGCATCAACGAAACGCTGGAATCGCCCAACTCGGTCTTTCCTAACAGTCAGCGCCGCCGCGCGCTGCGCACCTCGGGCGCGAGCAACGGGCAGACTATCGGCGGGATGCTCGGCACCGGTGTACATGGCTCGGCCATCGATGTCGGCGGTATAGAGACGCAGGTCGTAGGTCTGCAACTGCTCACCGCCGACCGCAACATGTGGATCGAACGTGCGAGCGCGCCGGTGATGAAGGATAGTTTTGCCGCGCGATTGGGCGCAGAGTTGATACGCGACGACAATCTGTTCGAGGCAGCGTTGGTCAGTCTTGGCGCGCTGGGCATCGTCCATGCCGTGATGGTCTGCTCGACCGGCCGCTATCTGCTCAATTCCTCGCTGCGCCGCATCCGCTATGGACGGATCAAGGCGGCACTCAACTCGCTCGACTTTCGCGGGTCGGGCATTCCCGACGAAAACCGTCGCCCCTATTTTTTCCAGGCCATCGTCGATCCGGACGATTTGTGGGAAGAAGGCGAACGGGCGAAGGTGTTCTGCACCGTGCGCTACAAGGAAGTCTGTCCGCCGGGCTATCTCCCCAAATATAATCTCAAGAAGGAAAATAGCGACGGCACCGACCTGCCCAAGCTGATCGGGGACATCATAAAGCTCGACCCGGCCTTTCGCGATCTCGCGACCTGGTTGCTGATGGAAATCATGCTCAAGGAGCAGGATGAGACGGGAAAGCCCGAAAAGTGGAAGACACCGGGGCAGGCCTACACTTTCACCGATGCAAGGCGGGGTGTCGCCAGCAGCGGCTTCGGCGTGCCGCTCGCGCAGACCAGCCGCGCGCTGGAGATGATGGCCGATGCGTTTCGCGCGCACAAGAAGGCGGGCGTCGTCCTCACCTGCCGATATGCGCAGAAATCACCGGCGATTATGGGTTTCACCCGTTATGATCCGACCTGCATCATCGACATTGACGGCATCGATTCGACGGCGACGCAGAAGCTCATCAAGGCCGTTGCCCTGAAATTCGAGGCTGCAGGCATGCCCTTCGCCATGCACTGGGGCAAGACCAACCACCTGACCAAGGCAAGGGTGCGGGCGGCCTTTGGCGGCAATGTCGACCGCTGGAATGCCGCGCGCCGGATATTGCTGCCCAATCAGGCCGAGCGCGATGCATTCTCAAATGATTTCATCGATGCGGCGGGATTGAACGCCTAGCGCCGGTCCTTGCGGATCATCAGTTTCAGGCCGGACCAGATAGCGTCCACCGCGCACACCTTGACGTCGACCAGATCGCTGTCGGGCAGGATGATTTCGCGGATCGTGTCTTCGGTAATGTCGGTTTCGACCTTGGATGCCTTTTTGGGCCAGCTTACCCAGATAAAACCCGCAGGGTCGATCAGCTTGCGCAGCGCCTCCAGCTTCTCGGCCAGCGCCTTGCGGTCGGTTACGAAAATATGCGCGGCGTTGATGCCCGATGTCGGCACTTCCTCTTCGGAGAGCGTTACGCCTGAGGCATAGACTTCCGCGCGTACGCTGTCGGGCATGGCATCGAACCAGACGCGCATCCCTTCCCTGTAACCGAGTTTCTTGACGAGCGGGGTGCCTGAATAGCCTGTGGTCATGGTGGTAGCCTTCTAATTAACGACCGGTGTGCCAGTGTGTTCCGTTCAGTGAACGAACCCTTTGGTATCAAGCTAATGGTCCCATCTTAAAGGCAACACCGAGGCGATCAGCTTGTGCGTGCAAACGCTTGTCGCGCGTCCATAAATATCCGTCGGGGCTAAGACGAGCCGAAGCGATGAGGTGCGCGTCGCTATAGCCAATACCGGTAGAATAAAGTTGGTGTTCGTCGATCATGTAACGGACATGACCCTCTCGCGCGACATAGGGGACGGGCAAGCGCTGCAGCCGCGTCAAGACCGCATCCCGATTTGCGAAGCTGCCAAGCGCTATCTCACCCAGCACATGGGGGTGCATGGCCGCTTCGTGACTAAGCACGAGTTCATCGAGCACCGGCTCATGATGCCCGCGTAAATGATCGACCCAAATATTGGCGTCGACGATAATCATCCGTTCGACGAACGACGACGCTCCGGAATCCAGGCATCGGGCTCGGTGCCACGAAGCGCGATGATCGCGCGCGCATTCTCACGTTCGATAAGCGCACGCAATCCGTCATGGATCAACCGCGTCCGCTCCTTCTCGCCCGTCGCTTCGATTGCTTCTTCGAGCAATCGCTCGTCAAGATTGATGGTCGTCCGCATATGGCTTAACTATCATCAAATGATGTCGCTTGCAACATCAGCTTTCCATCCAGTTCCTGAAGAAGCTCTCATGCGCGGCGCGGAGGTCGGCGAGGGGGATGCTGCACACCTCTGCATCGTCCCACCTATCAACCCATGTTTTGAATTCCAGCGCAGAACCTCCGGTTAATCCGATTGGTTGGACGGACAAGAAATCAAGGTCGTGACGATTTGCCTCGACTAACACCTGTTCGGGATCGGTCGTGGCGATAACGTACCTACCTTGCGATTCACCAAACCAAGCTTCTGCAACTGAACGTCCCACCAATTGCTGGATCGCTTTGAATCCTCTCCGACCGGCTAGGGCCATCTCAGCCAAAGTGGTTGCCAATCCACCGTCCGAGCAGTCGTGGACAGCTGTTGCTAATCCTTTGGCGATTAGCGCGCGAACGAAACCGCCTATTTGCCGCTCACGGTCAAGATCGACGAACGGCGGCAAACCATGCTCTTGAGAATGCAGTTCGCGAAGCCAGATCGATTGGCCAAGATGGCCAGCCGCCTGATCACCGATCAGAACGATGTTTTCCCCCTCAGCCTTAAACCCGATCGTCGCCATCTTGCTCACATCTTCGAGCACACCCACGCCGCCGATTGCTGGCGTCGGCAGGATCGCGCTGCCGCCGCCGGTGGCCTTGCTTTCATTGTAGAGCGACACATTGCCCGAGACGATCGGGTAATCGAGCGCGCGGCAGGCGTCGGCCATGCCTTCGAGGCAGCCGACAATCTGCGCCATGATTTCAGGGCGTTGCGGGTTGGCGAAGTTGAGGCAATTGGTGATCGCCAGCGGCTTTGCCCCGACCGCGCAGATATTGCGATAGCTTTCGGCCACCGCCTGCTTGCCGCCTTCATAAGGGTCGGCATAGCAATAGCGCGGCGTGCAGTCGGTGGTCATCGCCAGCGCGCGATTGGTGCCGTGGATGCGAACCACCGCCGCGTCGCCGCCAGAAAGCTGCGCCGTGTCGCCGCCGACCTGTGAGTCATATTGCTGCCAGATCCAGGCGCGCGAGGCGATATCCGGTGAGGCCATCAGCTTCAACAAATCCGCGCCGATGTCAGTGCTTTCGGGGATATCGCCCAGCGGCTTGACCTTTGCCCATGCCTTATACTCGTCGCGCGACAGATGTGGACGGTCATATAGCGGGGCGTCGTCAGCGAGCGGAGCCAGCGGAATATCGCATACCACCTCGCCATTCCATTCGAGCACCATATGGCCGGTATCCGTCACTTCGCCTATTACCGCGAAATCGAGCTCCCATTTCCGGAAAATCGCCTCGGCCATCTCCTCCTTGCCAGGCTTCAGCACCATGAGCATACGTTCCTGCGATTCGCTCAGCATCATCTCATAGGGTGTCATCCCGGTTTCGCGCTGCGGTACCTTGTTCATGTTGAGCCGGATCCCGCAGCCGCCCTTTGACGCCATTTCGACGCTGGAGGAGGTCAGCCCGGCCGCGCCCATATCCTGGATTGCGACAATCGCATCGGTCGCCATCAGTTCAAGGCAGGCCTCGATCAGCAGCTTTTCAGTGAAAGGGTCGCCCACCTGCACGGTCGGGCGCTTCTCCTCCGCATCCTCGCCAAAATCGGCGCTTGCCATCGTCGCGCCGTGAATGCCGTCACGGCCTGTCTTGGATCCGACATAGACGATCGGATTGCCGACCCCTGTCGCCGCCGAATAGAAAATCCTGTCCTGATCGGCGACGCCAACGGTCATCGCGTTGACAAGGATATTGCCATCATAGGCTGGATGGAAATTGGTCTCTCCGCCCACGGTGGGCACGCCGACGCAATTGCCATAGCCGCCGATGCCGGCGACCACGCCCTGCACCAGATGCTTCATCTTGGGATGATCGGGCCGCCCGAAGCGGAGCGCGTTGAGACTGGCGACGGGCCGCGCGCCCATTGTGAACACATCGCGCAGGATGCCTCCAACGCCAGTCGCCGCGCCCTGATACGGCTCGATATAGCTCGGGTGATTGTGCGATTCCATCTTGAAGATCGCCGCCAGTCTGGCCCCGTTCGGCCCTTCGCCAATGTCGATAACGCCTGCATTCTCGCCAGGTCCGCAAATTACCCAGGGCGCTTCCGTCGGCAGTTTCTTGAGATGGATGCGCGAGGATTTGTAGGAGCAATGCTCCGACCACATCACCGAGAATATGCCGAGCTCGACCAGATTCGGCTCGCGCCCCATCGCATTCAGGATGCGCTGATATTCTTCTTCATTCAGACCGTGGTCGGCGACGATTTGCGGGGTGATTTCAGACATGGCAGCGCCTTAGCGATGACGTCTGCTTTTAGCCAGTAGGTTTGATCGGGTTCACGCGGAGGCGCAGAGTCCGGAGGATAAGCTCGGCGTCCTCTGCGAACTCTGCGTGAAATACTCTACTGTGATGATAGCGCGCCGCGCGCCACCCACCATGATGCGAGCGTGACAATGCCGAATGCGAAGAAGGCGAGCAGACTGGTGCCGAGCGTGACGTCGGGCTCGACGGGGCCGAACCAGTTGACCGCCTGCAACGCCAGCATGACGGCAGCGACGGCAAGAAGCGCAAATGGCCTGGGTTTGGCCTTTCGGGCATAAAGCCATAGCGCGCCAAAAGTCAGCAAAAGCTCAAGCGGCATTTCAATTGCCGGGTGGTTCCACAGGCCAAGACCCAGTTTCGGTTCGCTACCCGCAATGGTGAGGTCAGGCACATGGACCAGAAGGTCGAGAAACCAGTGCGACAGGACAACCAACGCGCCGATCAGGGCGGCGGTGCGATTGCGGCTGGCCACAAAGACCAGTGCCCCAAAGCCGGCCGCCCAGGCAGCCGATCCAAGCAGGCTGTGCGTATAGGGCATGTGGTAAAGATCCATGGGGTTCATCACCGAGATGCCCGGCGTCACCCGCATCGACTCGACACCCAGCATCAGAAACAGGAAAAAAGCCCAGTCGACGAGTTGCGCAGCGATGAAAAGCGTCGGCAGGCTTGGTGAGTCCTTCCGGGTGGCGGCTATCAGCGAGGGCGCCCAATGACCGATGAACATGACGAAGCCCCCTCTCGCTCCATTCGTTATTCCCGCGAAGGCGGGAAGCCAGGGCGACCGGTGGTCGAACCCGGACCGGACCCCGCCTGCACGGCGGTGACCGCCATAGGGCCGCCAAAATAAATGGCCGCTGGTATTGCTACCAGCGGCCACTGCGTCTGAAGTTGGAAGTCCCTGACCCGAGGGTCATTCTTTCCGCTATCTGACGTCCGGTTCCCCAGCTTGGGCCGAAGCCCCTGCTGGTTCGCCTTGGTACTGTGGGTATCCTATCCGGCGTTGCGTCACTTGCGTGCCGCCGCACTTGATATTCGTTGTCTTTGTACCCACCGCCTCAGCCACATTTTCCTTTCCGAAGAAAGGCTTGCCTGCCGATTTGGTGATCCGGCATTCGAACCATTCCGCTCCACTTTCCCGTTTCCGGTCCGGCTTTGCATCGTGGCGGTCCTGCCCGATGACTTGAAACTGTCATGAAAAATGAGTCGCGCAAACACAAAAATGAAAAGTTATCCACAGGTAACGCGATTCACGGTGGACAAGTTGGCGCACAACATTGGAGTTGAAACGAATACGGCCTCCACGCTGTGCATGAAGGCCGTTCGATTCAACCGGGGGCGAGGGAGAGAGGAGGAGAGAGCCGCCCGGCCGAAGTGCGTTTCGGCAATCGCTTGCCGTTGATGACCAAATAGTCGGCACTTGCTTATGCTGCAATTGCGAAAAGAATGGGGTCAGTTGCATGTTTTGCAACTGACCCCATTGCCGTAACGTCAGTTCCGATCTCAGGGCGCGATGCCGTTACCCGGCAGGCTGGAATAGGCGATGCCCCCGTCACAGGCGAGCGTGTCGCCGACGACATAATCCCCCGATCGCGCAGCAAGAAAAATCGCAAGTCCGGCCATATCCTCAGGCGTTCCAATGCGCGGAAACGGGATGTTCTTGGCAACCGCATCTGCATGA
This sequence comes from Sphingomonadaceae bacterium, assembly GCA_016742125.1. Classification (GTDB taxonomy): domain Bacteria; phylum Pseudomonadota; class Alphaproteobacteria; order Sphingomonadales; family Sphingomonadaceae; genus Sphingorhabdus_B. The sequence goes on from JACVCM010000027.1 coordinate 27,209, forward strand.
TCGCGTGCAGCCTTGTTCATTTCGGACTGGAATGCACCCGGTGCAATGCCCGACACCAGGATATTGTCCTTGACCAGCTCGGCGGCCAAACGCCGGGTCAAATGGATGACGGCAGCCTTCGACGCCTGATAGGCATAGGTCTGCCACGGGTTGATCTTGATGCCATCGATCGAGGCAATGTTGATGACCTTGCCCGGCCGCTCGAAAGTTGCGGCGGCCTTCATCAGCGGGTGCAGCGCCTGCGTGAGGAAGAACAGGCCCTTGACGTTCAAATCCATCACCCGGTCCCATTGCGCATCGGTGACGGTGCCGAAATCGGCGCCCCATGCTGCGCCTGCATTGTTGACCAGAATGTCGACCTTTTCTTCGCGCTCGGCAATCTGCGCGGCAAGGCTGGTGCAGCCCTCGACGGTCGAGAGGTCGCATGGCAGGCCGATCACCTTGTCACCGAACTGCGCAACCGTTTCCTCGATCTGGTCGACCTTGCGCGCGCTGATATAGATGCGCGCGCATCCGGCATTGAGGTAACCTTCGACAATCATCTTACCGATCCCGCGCGAGCCCCCGGTGACGACGGCGACTTTATTGTTGAGGTTGAAGAGTGTGGTGAGGTCCATGTTAATCTCCTAACTTAGCATTCCGTCTTCACTATCGGCCACCTGCCGACCTCATCCAATAGGCCACCAATGAATCCATCAGATATCCATCGCCAAATTTGAAGAAATCGTCGTCTAGCGCATCCATGTTATCGTGGGCAGCCTCAGGCAGATTCTGAAACGCGGTGTTTCTCTCATCAATTTCGATTGGCACAAAAGAATTGGGGAAAAGGTTGATTGCTCGACTTAAGAGTGAAGCAAATTCGGGCAACCCGACCGCTGTGAGAGCCGTTACCGTCTCATTTGCATACTCGCCATAGGAGTTAAAAAAGAAGCTAGCATGGCCGCCATTGCAGATAGCTCCTGAATACGACCAAACTAAAAAGGTGTTTTGTTCGGCGGACGACAATGCGGATAATCCGCTATCGATCGCCAATGGAACGATGCGATTAATTGTTGGCTGTAGGTGCTCCCACGACTCCAAGCGAATCCTATCCTTGCAACTATTAATTAGTCCCAATGGCGTGCCCTCAATACCCATTCATTATTGCGACGCGGTCGGCGTGGAACCAGGCGTCGCCGAAAAACTCGTTCAAGGACCGGTCGCGCTTCATGTAAAGGCCGATGTCATATTCGTCGGTCATGCCGATGCCGCCGTGCATCTGCACGCCTTCGCGGACCGCCAGATTGCAGGCGAGACCGGCCTTGGCCTTGGCCGCGGCCACATAGAGCTCGGCCTTGGCATGGCCCTCGTCGAGCAGCGACTGCGCCTTCATCACGACCGAGCGTGCCCCTTCCATCTCGCCGTATAGATGCGCGGCCCGGTGCTGGAGCGCCTGGAATTCGCCGATCAGCCGGTCGAACTGTTTGCGCTGTTTGAGATAATCGAAGGTCATATCCATCGCGCCAGAGCCGACACCGACCATTTCCGCCGCGGCCCCTACCCGGCCGGCGTCGAGCATCTTGGTGAGCACGCTCCAGCCGCCATCGACCTCACCGATCACCGCGTCGGCATCGACCTGAACCCCATCGAGCGTCACATGCGCCGCGACCGCCGAATCGACCAGCCGCGCCGCTTCCATCGACAGTCCCGCGGCGTCCTTCTCGACCGCGAACAATGTCAGCCCGTCTGTTTCGCCCGCCGCGCCTGCGGTGCGCGCGGCGACGATGAGCATATCCGACGATGCGCCCTGCACCACGAACTGTTTGTGCCCCGACAGTTTGAAGCCGTTGCCGCTGCGTTCCGCCGTGCAGGCGGTCTTTTCGGGCCGGTGCTTTGCGCCTTCGTCGATGGCTAGCCCGATTACGGTTTCGCCGGCGATGATGCCCGGGAACCAGCGTTCGCGCATCGCGCTGTCGGCGAGCTTCAGCGCCTCGACCGCCGCGACCGAGGTAGTCAGGAAGGGCGATGGCGACAGGTTGCGCCCGATTTCTTCGAGCACGATGCCAGCCTCGATATGGCCGAGACCCAGCCCGCCCTGATCCTCGGGAACCAGGATGCCGGTGAAGCCCATTTCGGCGAACTGCTTCCACAGGCCGTGCGAAAAGCCGTCCTTGCAGCCCTTGTCACGGAATTCGCGGAAATGTTTGACCGGAGCTTCGGAGCCCATGAAGTCCCGCGCGCTGTCGCGCAGCATGGTCTGGTCTTCGTTCAGTGTCATTGCCATCGCTTATGCCCCCGGCATATCTAGTATGCGCTTGGCGACGACGTTGAGCATCACTTCGCTCGTCCCGCCCTCAATCGAGTTCGCCTTGGTCCGCAGCCAGCCCCGCGCTTTCGAGCCGCCGTTCGACCGCTCGCTCTCCCATTCGAGCGCGTTCGATCCGCCGACCGCCATCACCAGCTCGTTGCGGCGCTTGTTCAGTTCGGTGCCGACATATTTCATCAGGTTCGAATAGGCCGGATGTGCTTTGCCCGTCTTCCATTCGTCCATGAAGCGTTCGCCATGCGCACGGAAGGTCAGGTTATCGACGTCGAACAGCGCCATTTGTGCGCGTAGCACCGGCTCTTCGGCCAGCACGTCGCGCATGGCGGCCCCGATGCCCGACATGCCGCCATCGCCGCCCGCCCCGGCCCCCGAAATCATCTCGCGCTCATGCCCCAGCAGATATTTCGCGACATCCCAGCCCCGGTTGAGTTCGCCGACAATCTGATCCTTCGGCACTACCACATTGTCGAAAAAGGTTTCGCAAAATGGCGAATTGCCCGAAATCAGCTTAATCGGTTTGGTCGAAACGCCTGGCGTTTCCATGTCGAACAGCAGGAAACTGATTCCCTGATATTTGTTTGTCTTGTCGGTACGGACAAGGCAGAAAATCCAGTCGGCCTCATCGGCGTAGGACGTCCAGATTTTCTGGCCGTTGACCACCCAATGGTCGCCCTTGTCTTCTCCAAAGGTCTGCATCGAAACGAGATCGCTGCCTGAGCCGGGTTCGGAATAGCCCTGACACCAGCGGATTTCTCCTTTTGCAACCTGGTTCAGATAATGGACCTTCTGCTCTTCCGTACCGAATTTCAGCAGAGCCGGGCCGAGCATCCAGATACCAAAGCTGGACAATGGCGGACGCGCACCAATGCGCGCCATTTCCTGACGGAAGATTTTTGCTTCCTGCGGAGTCAGGCCTGCGCCGCCATAGGCTTTGGGCCAGTCGGGCACGGTGTATCCTTTCGCCGCGCAGACCTCCATCCATTGCTTCTGTGCCTCGGACTGAAAGACAAACTTGCGCCCGCCCCAGCAGACATCGGCGTCGCTTTTGACCGGTTGGCGCATTTCGGGTGGACAGTTCGCCTCCAGCCAGGCGCGGATTTCGCTGCGGAATGTTTCGAGGTCCGACATCATGCTCTCCATTTAATTGTGCGACTAAATTGCGTCCGCGGCTATCGAAAGGCAAGCGCTTATCGCGCGGCAACGCATGCCGTAACGTCATTTGGGCGGGCGTTGACAGGGTGGGAAGCGCGCCTAGCATGGCAAAGAGAAGGAGGAGCATCACCGTTGCGATTCGCGTCAAATCCGCCATCGAAGCGAACCGTATGACCGCAATTGCGCGCCTGCCCCGCTCTTTGAAGGTGATTCACGGCCTCGGCTCGATTGCCTATGGCATCAAGGACAACGGCTTTTCCGTCTTTCTGCTGATTTTCTACAACCAGGTGATGGGTCTCGATGCGGGCCTCGTCGGCGCGGTGATCATGGCGGCACTGATTTTCGATGCTTTTGCCGACCCGATTATCGGTGAACTCAGCGACCGCACGCAAAGCAGATGGGGCCGCCGCCTGCCCTGGCTTTACGGCGCAGCAATCCCGCTCGGCGTCGTCTGGATGCTACTCTGGCATCCGCCGCAAATGAGCGACACGATGCTTGTCGCCTGGCTGTTCTGCACCGCAGTGCTCGCGCGCACGCTCGTCGCGATGTGCGAGGTGCCATCGGTCGCACTCGTTCCCGAACTGACGGCCGATTATGACGAGCGCACGCGGCTGATGCGCTATCGTTTCCTATTCGGCTGGGCGGGCGGATTGCTCATCCTGATTTTTGCTTATGGCATATTTTTCACCGGACCGAAGGGCGTCAGCGACCCCGCCGGCTACGACGCTTACTCCATTTGCGGCGCGCTGATGATGACCGGTGCGGTGCTACTTTCAGCGCTCGGGCAGCATCGATGGGTGGCAAAGCAGTCACCGCCCGCACCGCGTGGCGCGGGGCTGCGTCACGCGCTTGCCGAGGTGAAGGCGACACTCTCCAACCGGGCTTTCCTCTGGCTCGTTTCGGCGGCACTGTTCGGTTTGATCAACCAGGGCATTACTTTCGCGCTGACCAATTATCAGCTCGCATTCCTCTGGCAGCTCGAACAGATGCAGATGCTTTACTACGCGCTGACCCTTTTTATAACGGTCTTCGTCGCTTTCGTGTTTGTGCCGCCCCTGTCAGCAAAAATGGGTAAAAAAGGCGCAGCGATTTTGCTCGCGATCATCTCGCTTTCGGTCAACACCGCACTCTATGGAAGCTGGCTTCTGGGACTGGTCCCCGGTGCGCCCGACAACCCATCGATCCTCTATATGTTTGCTTTTGTCATTGTCTCTAACAGCGCCGCAATCGGCATGATGATGCTGACATCGTCGATGATGGCCGATGTCGTCGAGGCATCGCAACAGGAAACCGGTCGGCGGTCCGAAGGACTATTTTTCGCCGGCTATTTCTTCATGCAAAAATGCGCGGTCGGCATCGGCACCTTCATCGCAGGCATGATCCTGACCTTTTCGGCCTTTCCGCAGGATGCCGTGGCCGGCGAGGTCGATGTGGCCGTGCTCGATGGGTTGGCGCTATACTATATGATCGCGCTGCTGGTGATGGGTATTATCGGCATATCGATCCTGCGCCACTTCCCGATCAGCCGCGAGAGTCACGAAGCGCGTGTGCGGGCCTTGAACGCCGCTGCAGAGTCTGCCAGTTACGCGAACGATTAAACGATAAGGACGAGGACATGGATTTCGATCTCACCGAAAAGCAGACCTATTGGCGGGACCGGATCCGCGACCATATCGAACGCTTCGTCCGCCCGCGCGTCGCCTACTACAAGGCGGAGGATGCGAAAGGCGACCGCTGGAAAGTGTTACAGGTCGTCGAGGAGGAAAAGGCCCGCGCCAAGGCGGCTGGCCTGTGGAACCTGTTCATGCCGCCTTCGTCCGGCCGCCCGCATGTCGACGACAGCGTCGCCTTCGAAGGTCCGGGCCTCACCAACATGGAATATGCGCTCTGCGCCGAGGAAATGGGCCGCATTGGCTTCGCCTCCGAAGTATTTAACTGCTCCGCACCCGACACCGGCAATATGGAAGTGTTCATGCGCTATGGCACCGCCGAACAGAAGCAGCGCTGGATGGTACCGCTGATGAACGGCGAAATCCGCTCGGCCTTCCTGATGACCGAGCCTGCGGTTGCCTCGTCCGATGCGACCAACATCGAAACCTCGATCCGGCGGGAGGGCGACGAATATGTGCTCAATGGCCGCAAATGGTGGTCGTCGGGCGCGGGCGATCCGCGCTGCAAGATCGCCATCGTCATGGGCAAGACCGATTTCGAGGCGAAACGGCATGCGCAGCAGTCGATGGTGCTGATGGAACTCGACGCGCCCGGCGTGAACATCCTCCGGCACCTGCCCGTATTCGGCTATGATGACGCGCCGCACGGGCATATGGAAATCGAGCTGAAGGATGTGCGCATTCCGGCATCGAACATGCTGCTCGGCGAAGGACGCGGGTTCGAGATTGCGCAAGGCCGCCTCGGGCCGGGCCGCATCCACCATTGCATGCGCACGATCGGCGTGGCTGAAGAAGCGCTCGAGAAGATGTGCAAGCGGCTGCAAAGCCGAGTTGCCTTCGGCAAGACGATTGCCGAGCACAGCATCTGGGAACAGCGCATCGCCCGTGCGCGCATCGACATCGAAATGACCCGGCTGCTGTGCCTGAAGGCCGCAGATATGATGGACAAGGTCGGCAACAAGGCGGCAGCGGCGGAAATCGCGATGATCAAGGTGCAGGCACCCAATATGGCGCTTCAGATCATCGACGACGCGATCCAGGCGCACGGCGGCGGCGGCGTGTCGGAAGATTACGGGCTTGCGCAGGCCTATGCGCACCAGCGCACGCTGCGGCTCGCCGATGGTCCCGACGAAGTGCATGCGCGCGCCATTGCCCGGATGGAGCTGGGCAAGCATGGCTCGCGCGGCGCGAATGAGCTTTCGAGCGGCAGCATCGGGGCGACGCGGTGAAAACAGCGGTCGAAATCCTCCCCGGAACGGGGAGGTGGCAGTCCGAAGGACTGACGGAGGGGGCCCCCTCCACCACGCTTCGCGCGGTCCCCCTCCCCGTGCCGGGGAGGATTTAATGAAAGCTGCCGTCCTGATCGAACCGGGCAAACCGCTCGAGATCGAAGATGTCAACATATCCAAGCCCGGTCCGCATGAGGTGCTGATCCGCACTGCTGCCTGCGGACTCTGCCATAGCGACCTGCATTTCATCGAGGGCACTTACCCGCACCCCCTGCCCGCGATTCCGGGCCACGAAGCGGCGGGCATCGTCGAGGCGGTGGGCAGCGAAGTGCGCACAGTGAAGGTGGGCGATGCCGTCATCACCTGCCTTTCCGCCTTTTGCGGGCATTGCGAATTTTGCGTGACCGGGCGCATGTCGCTCTGTCTTGGCGGCGACACGCGGCGCAAGCCCGACGAACCGGCGCGGATCACACGGCCCGATGGCAGCACGGTCAATCAGATGCTCAACCTGTCGGCCTATGCCGAAATGATGCTGGTGCACGAACATGCCTGCGTTGCCATCAACCCCGACATGCCGCTCGACAAGGCATCGGTCATCGGTTGCGCGGTAACAACGGGCGCAGGGACGATATTCAACGCGTGCAAGGTAACGCCCGGCGAAACGGTGGCGGTCATCGGCTGCGGCGGCGTGGGGCTGGCGACGATCAACGCCGCAAAGATTGCCGGCGCAGGCCGGATCATCGCCGCCGACCCGATCCCCGAAAAGCGCGAACTGGCGATAAAGTTGGGTGCAACCGATACGGTGGATGCAATGGCAGACGATGCTGCGGCGCAAATCCAGGAACTCAGCAAAGGCGGCGTAGATCATGCCATCGAAGCGGTCGGCCGTCCGGCTTCGGGCGAACTTGCGGTCAAATCGCTCAAACGCGGCGGAACAGCGACGATCCTTGGCATGATGCCGCTCCAGCACAGCGTGGGCCTTTCGGCGATGGAATTGCTCTCGGGCAAGAAACTGCAAGGCGCGATCATGGGCGGCAACCGTTTCCCGGTCGATATTCCGCGGCTGGTCGATTTCTACCTGCGCGGGCTGCTCGATCTCGACAGCATCATTTCCGAGACCATTCCGCTCGAACGCATCAATGAAGGATTTGAACAAATGAAACGCGGTGACGCCGCACGTTCGGTGATTGTGTTTTGATGATGGACCTCGCGAACTCTGAAATCCTCCCCGGAACGGGGAGGGGGACCGCGACGCGAAGCGGCGTGGTGGAGGGGGCCCACTTTGAACTTTGCATAATGGTTGAGGGTGGGGACCCCTCCGTCACGCCTAAGGCGCGCCACCTCCCCGTTCCGGGGAGGATTTGATGGCCGAGCAGATCGACGCGCAAAAAGCCTTTAGCGGAACGGTCGCCCCGACCGGTGCCGATGTCCTCGATGCAGACAGGCTAGCCGAGTGGATGGCCGCCAATGTCGAGGGCTTTGAAGGCCCGGTCGAGGTGCTGAAATTTGCTGGTGGCCAGTCAAACCCGACCTATCGGCTCAACGCGAAAAGCGGCTCCTATGTACTGCGCCGCAAACCGTTCGGCCCGCTGCTACCCAGCGCGCATGCGGTGGACCGGGAATATAAGGTCATTGCAGGGCTCTATCCAACCGGCTTTCCGGTGGCCAAACCCTATGGCCTTTGCACCGACGACAGCGTCATCGGATCGATGTTCTACATCATGGCCATGGTCGAGGGCCGGACGATCTGGGACGGCGCTATGCCCGGGGCGGAACCCGCGACCCGCCGCGCGACCTATGAAGCAATGATCGATACGCTGGCCGCGCTGCACACCACGGATGTCGAGTCGGCCGGGCTTTCCGATTTCGGCAAGCCCGGCAATTATTTCGGACGTCAGGTCGAACGCTGGACCAAGCAGTATAAGCTCGCCGAGACCGAGCATATGCCGGAGGTCGAACGGTTAATCGAATGGTTGCCTGCAACACTGCCCGAACAGACCCGGACGAGCGTCGTGCATGGCGATTACCGGATCGACAATCTGATCTACCATCCGACGCAAGCCAAAGTGGTGGCGGTGCTTGACTGGGAGCTGTCGACACTCGGCGACCCGCTGGCCGACTTCACCTATGTCGCAATGGCCTGGGTTACCGAAAACGGAGGCCGTTCGGGCGTGCTGGATGTGGACCGCGCCGCGCTCGGCATTCCGGAGCTCGACGAAATGGTCGAACGCTATTGCGCCGCCACCGGCCGCGATGGCGTTCCCGACATGAACTGGTATTTCGCCTATAATTTCTTCCGCCTGACCGGCATTATCCAGGGCATCAAGAAACGCGTGATCGATGGCACCGCCAGCTCGGCTCATGCCAAGACCATGGCCGAACGTGTGCAGCCGCTCGCCGATGCGGCGTGGAGTTTTGCGGTGAAGACGGGGGCATAGGAGAAAGCAATGTCTTTATTCGACATGACGGGAAAGGTCGCGATCATCACCGGTTCCTCGCGCGGGATCGGGCAAGCGATTGCCGAGGAGTTGGC
>JACVCM010000122.1 GCA_016742125.1 Sphingomonadaceae bacterium
CAAAATGACCCGCCTTCGACAGACGATCGCCAAGCGGCTCAAGACTGCACAGGATACAGCTGCGCTGCTCACCACTTTCAACGATTGCGACATGAGCGCGGTCATGGAAGCCCGCGCAACCTATAAGGACCTGTTCGAAAAGAAGCATGGCGTGCGCCTCGGCTTCATGGGTTTCTTCACCAAGGCTGTCGCTCTGGCCGCACGGGATGTTCCTGCGGTCAATGCGCAAATCGATGGCGATGAAATAGTCTATCACAATTATCTCGACGTCTCGGTCGCGGTCAGCGCGCCCAACGGCTTGGTCGTTCCTGTAGTCCGCAACGCCGACGTCATGAGTTTTGCCGAGATCGAAAAAGCCATCGGCGACTTCGGCGCAAAGGCAAAAGCCGGAACGCTGACGATGGAGGACATGACCGGCGGCACGTTCACCATCTCCAATGGCGGCGTATTCGGTTCGCTAATGTCTACCCCGATCATCAACCCGCCGCAAAGCGCGGTGCTTGGTCTGCACCGTATCGAAGATCGCCCGGTGGTCCGCGACGGTCAGGTCGTCGTGCGTCCGATGATGTATCTTGCGCTAAGCTACGACCACCGCCTGATCGACGGGCGCGAGGCCGTCACATTCCTGAAAATCGTCAAAGAGGCGATCGAAGACCCGACACGATTGTTGATCGACCTTTAAGGAGCTGGGCAGTGGCAGAACAAGATTATGACCTGATCGTCATCGGCGCAGGTCCGGGCGGCTATGTCGCGGCGATCCGGGCGGCACAATTGGGGTTGAAAACGGCCTGCGTTGAAAGCCGCGAGACGCTCGGCGGCACCTGCCTGAATGTCGGCTGTATCCCTTCAAAGGCGATGCTCCACGCGTCGGAGCTTTACAGCGAAGCGGCCAGTGGCGCGCTCGCCAAACTGGGCGTGAAGATCGACAAGATGAGCCTCGATCTCGACACGATGCATGGCCAGCGGCGCGAGGCGGTCAAGGGGCTGACCGGCGGGATCGAGTTTTTGTTCAAGAAGAACAAGGTCGACTGGATCAGGGGTCATGCCGCATTCATATCCGCCAATGCGATCGATGTGGCCGGAAAAAGCTATTCGGCAAGGAATTTCATCATCGCCACGGGCTCGTCGGTAACCCCGTTGCCCGGTGTGGCGGTCGACAACGACAGGCATATCATCGTTGATTCAACCGGCGCGCTCGAACTGCCCAAAGTGCCCGATCACATGGTGGTCATCGGCGGCGGTGTAATCGGGCTGGAGCTTGGCAGCGTGTGGCGCCGTCTGGGCGCAAAAGTCACTGTCGTCGAATTTCTTGACCAGATACTGCCCGGCATGGATGCCGATGTCCGCAAGGAGGCGAACAGGATTTTCAAGAAGCAGGGCTTTGAATTCAGGTTGTCGACCAAAGTGACCAAGGCGGAAGTCAAGGGGAAGAAGGCGGTCCTGACCGTCGAGCCTGCGGCAGGAGGGCCAGCCGAAACAATTGAAGCCGATTGCGTGCTGGTGTCGATCGGTAGGCGTCCGAACACCGACGGCCTCGCGCTCGACAAGGCAGGCCTTTCGGTCAACCAGCGCGGCCAGATTGAAATCGACCATGATTTCCGCACATCGGTACCTGGCATCTGGGCAATCGGCGACGTGGTTCCCGGACCGATGTTGGCGCACAAGGCCGAAGACGAAGGCATTGCCTGCGCGGAAAATATCGCCGGCCTGACGGGGATCATCAATCATGACGTCATCCCTTCGGTGGTTTACACTTGGCCCGAAATCGCGGGCGTTGGCCTGACCGAAGAGGCGGCTAAGGAAAAGGGCGAGGTCAAGGTCGGCAAATTTCCGATGATGGCCAACAGCCGCGCCAAGACCAATCACGAGCCCGATGGCTTTGTCAAAATCATCGCCGATGCTGGAAGCGACCGCGTGCTCGGCGTTTGGTGTATCGCAAGCGTCGCGGGTACGATGATTGCTCAGGCAGCACAGGCAATGGAATTTGGCGCAACCAGCGAGGACATCGCCTATACCTGCCACGCCCACCCGACCCATTCGGAAGCGGTGAAAGAAGCTGCGATGGCAGTGACCGGAAAGCCGATCCATATGTAAGAGCCGATGTTTTCGACACCAGAAATGTAGTTCTGGAGTCAGGGGTGTTTTTCCTGCAAACTCCCACTTGTTGGGTATAGGGGAGGCCCTGAATGATCGAGATGTTTCGGCGCTACTATTTTCCAGCGGTGACGTTTCTGTTGCTCCTCCTGACGCTCGGTGCCTTTTCAGACAATTTGTTCACCGATGTCGGCCAACCGAGCAACGGCGACCCGAAATTCATTGTCCACGGCCTGGTATGCGGCGCGTGGATGATCCTGCTGTTTGTGCAGACCGGTTTGATCGGCGTCCGCAATACGAAGCTACACCGCAAGCTTGGGCTGGGCGCGATCGCAATAGCAATCGGCGTTACGCTGAGCACCGTCTGGCTTTTCATAGCTGCATGGAAAGGTTGGGCCGCTATGAGCCCGGAGGTGAAAGCGAACCGTTTTCTGTTGCCTGGCTATACGGTCTTCATTGCTTTCGCCCTTATCTACCGCAGGCGGCCGATATGGCATAAGCGCCTGATGTTCACTGGTACCTTGTTCATGCTCGATCCGGTGCTGGCGCGGGTTTACGACCCGTTTGTCGTGCCGCTGTTCATGACGGACTGGGCGGAACCGCAAATCGAAAGAGCCTTTTTGCCCTGGTTCTTCTGCACATGGCTCGCATTCTTTCTCTCGCTTGCGGTGTACGACATTGCAACGCTTCGGCGAATCCACGGGATAACCCTGCTAGCGTCATTATGGTTCGGTCTCGTCTGGATCATCGCTTTCACGACCGAAGGACAGCCGTGGTGACATCGGAAGTCGCTCCCCTTCTTGCCTGGCTCGACCTGTTCGGGATTGCCGTTTTCGCCGCATCGGGGGCGCTGGCGGCGGCGCGGCGGCGGCAGACGCTGGTGACCTTCTCTTTCTTTGCGCTGATTACTGGAGTCGGAGGCGGTACGGTGCGCGATCTCCTCATTGGCGCCCCGGTCTTCTGGGTGCAGGACTGGCGTTTTGCGGCGACCTGTCTGGTCACCGCCGGACTGGTCTGGATGACCCCGCGGACCTTTTGGAATGAGCGTGCGCTCGACTGGTTCGATGCCGTGGGGATTGCGATTTATGCCGTTTTCGGTGCGTGGAAGTCGATGACGCTCGGCGTGGACCTGTTGCCCGCAATGATGATGGGCGTAATCACCGCCTGCGTCGGCGGGATCATCCGGGACGTGTTGGCAGGCGAGCCTTCGATTTTGCTTCGGCCCGAAATCTATGTCACCGCCGCCGCGCTCGCTTCGGGGCTGTTTGTGCTTCTGCTATGGCTCGGCCTGCCAGTCCTGCCCGCTGCGATCATCAGTGCCGCAGCTGGTTTTGGATTGCGCGCAATGGCAATATGGAAAGGCTGGGCGATCCCCGCCTATCGCGGCTAGTCAGCGATAGTGGTCGGGAAACAGCCGTTTCAGATTGGCGACCTTGGGCTTGTCCCATGTGACGATATAAGGATGGTTCGGATTCTTTTTCATGAAGTCCTGATGATAGGTTTCAGCCGGATAGAAAGCAAAAGCTTCGATTTTCGTTACGATCGGCTTTTTCCAATAGCCCGCCTTGTTCAACTGGCCGATATAAGCAGAAGCCGCCTTGCGTTGCACTGCATTGGCAGGAAAAATCGCGGTACGATACTGACTGCCCGTGTCCGGGCCCTGCCGGTTGAGCTGGGTCGGGTCGTGCGTTACCGAAAAGAAGATGTGCAGCAGATCGTTATAACTGACGATGTCAGGATTGTAACGGATGCGCACCGATTCTGCGTGGCTGGTGCGTCCGGCGCTAACCAGATCATAATCGGCGCTTGCCCTGGTCCCGCCCGAATATCCGGACTCGACGCTTGTGACGCCCTTCACCCGCTCGAACACGCCCTCAATCCCCCAGAAGCATCCACCCGCAAACACGGCAGTCTGAACGCCCTTGGGTTCGACAATCTGCGCGGTCGGCGCGGCTATGCGTATACCTTCGGCAGCGTGCGCGGTTCCTATTGGCGACGATCCTTCCGGACCGCAAGCAGTGGCAAGCAGAAGCACGGCAAGTGCGGCAAGGGCAATTTTATTTCTGCGAGGCGATTTGTGCATGAACTGGCGCTCCGACGACAATCGACCGCGCCGCTTCAACATTGCCACTGTCGGCATTTGCCGGCTTGACCAAAGCCAATCCCGCGACACCCAGCGCAAAACCGCCGGCGAGGCTCAGGAAAAGGTCTGATCGCACAAAGTTGAAAATACGGTCCATTTCGTTTCTCTGGTTCTGGCTGCCTATTCGGTGGCCGGAGCAGATACGTTACCCGGCTACGAAAAGATGCAAAGCAGAACGAGCGTTAAATGCCGCTTAACGCGCCGTTTTCTTTCGTTCATCTGCGCTCAGACGAGCGCTGCGCACGCCGACTGGATCCTCGTGCAGGCTTCTTTCAGCACATCTTCGGATGTCGCGTAGGAAATGCGGAAGCCGGGCGATAGACCAAAGGCTGCTCCATGAACTGCCGCAACACGGTAGTCATCGAGAAAGTAATCGATGAGATCGGCGTCACTCTTAATGTGCTTTCCGCCCGGCGTGGTCTTTCCCATCACACCGCTGGCATCGGGATAGACGTAAAAGGCACCTTCGGGCGTGGGACAGTTGAGCCCCGGGGCATCGTTCAGCATAGCGACGACCAGATCGCGCCGTTCCTTGAATGCGGCATTGCGCTCGCGCAGGAAATCCTGCGGCCCGTTCAGTGCAGCGAGAACCGCATATTGCGAAATCGAGCAGGGGTTACTGGTCGATTGAGACTGCAGGTCGCCCATCGCCTTGATAAGCCATTCGGGGCCGCCTGCATAACCGATCCGCCAGCCGGTCATGGCATAAGCCTTCGACGCGCCGTTCATCGTCAGCGTACGGTCATATAATTCGGGGCAGACCTGCAGCATGGTCGCAAAGGGCGACTGCGCGTACCAGATATGCTCATACATATCGTCGGTCAGCAGCATCACATGCGGATGCTTCAGCAGTACCTGTCCCAACGCCTCCAGCTCGACCGCATTATAGGCTGCGCCCGTCGGGTTTGACGGCGAGTTCAGTATCAACCAGCGAGTTTTCGGCGTGATCGCCGCATCAAGTTGCTCGGGCGTGATTTTGTAATTCTGCGCGGCGGTTGCCATGATGATGACCGGCGTTCCACCTGCAAATTGCACAATGTCGGGATAGCTCACCCAATAAGGCGCGGGAATGATGACCTCATCGCCTGCATCGATGGTCGCTACCAGCGCGTTGAACAGGGTGTGCTTGCCGCCTGCGTTGACCGTAATCTGCCTTGGCGAATAGTCGATCCCATTATCCCGCTTGAACTTGGCAATGATCGCCTGCTTCAATGACGCAATGCCATCTACGGCGGTATATTTGGTCATCCCGTCCCGGATCGCCTGAATGGCGGCATCCTTGACAAAGTCCGGTGTGTCGAAATCAGGCTCTCCGGCCGATAAACCGATGACGTCAATGCCCTGGGCTTTCAGCTCAATCACGCGGCCCGACATGGCAAGCGTGGCGGAGGGGGCGATCCGGCCGAGGGCGGCGGAAAGGCGGTCGATCATGACATGACTTTCTGGCAGATTTTGAACGCAAATTGCGCCGCTGCCCCTAATCGCTCATCTAAAATTACGCAACCCTGTTGGCACGGATAAGTCCACGCACACTGTTTCCCATGAAGAATCCGCTCGACAACTGGTCGACAGTCAGGTCCGCTTCTTTCGCTCTGCCGCTATCAATCAATTCACGTCGCAGCACCGAAGGTAACAGCCCGGCATTGAGTCGTGGAGTCAGCAGCATGCCGTCCCGCTCGACGAAAAGCGCGCTGATACTGCCTTCTGTCAGGCGACCGTCGGTTCGGACAAAAAGTACCTCGTCACAATCGCTGCGGGCATTGCGCGCATCGTCGTAAAAGCGGCGGTCGCTTATTTTGTGACGCAGACGGAAATCTTCTGCGTCAACGGGCAATGGAACGACAGCAACGCGCCATTCGCGAATCTCGCATAATGGTCGACTCTCGATAGCAAGCGCCCCCTGCTGCGATGCCAGCAGGCGGATTTTTGACAGCGAGTCCAGATGGAAGGTCGCAGCATGCAGCCGGTTGCGCGCCTCGTGCCGGTCGAACTCGAACCCGAATATTCGCGCACTGTCTTTCATCCGCTCGAGATGCATTTCCAGCCGCACTATGCCTTGCGCGGGTTCGAAGCGCATTGTCTCGATCAGGTCAAATCCATAACCTTCCACGCGCGCAAAATCTCCTTTGGCCAGACACTCGGCCCACTCCGTCCCCTCGTCCGAATCCGCAACGATTCCGGAACCCAGACCCAATGAAACGCGCTTCGTCTGCTCACACAAGGTAAATGTGCGGATCGCCACGTTAAACGCGGCATCGCCATTGGCATCGATCCGCCCGATCGAGCCGCAATAGATGCCGCGCGTTGCGCCCTCGACTTCATCGATAATCTGCATCGCCCGGATTTTTGGCGCGCCGGTGATCGAACCACAGGGAAACAATGCCTGTATGACGTCAACGGCATCGCCACCCTCGGGCAGGATTCCGGTCACGGTCGAAGTCATCTGATGGACGGTGGGATAGCTTTCGACGTGGAAAAGCTCTGGCACGTTAACCGACCCCGGTTCGCACACACGCGACAGGTCGTTGCGGAGCAGGTCGACAATCATCAGATTTTCCGCGCGCTGCTTGGGGTCGGTTCGAAGTGCCTCTGCCTCTGCCGCGTCATCCGCCGGATCGATATGCCGCACAGCTGTGCCCTTCATCGGCTTGGTGGTGACGCGGCGATCTTTGAGCGCAAAAAACAGCTCGGGTGAAAAGGACAGAAAGTGCTGCTCGCCGGTAA
>JACVCM010000123.1 GCA_016742125.1 Sphingomonadaceae bacterium
CCCCTGAAGGCGTCCGTATCGGCGGCGAATCCAGGAACAAGCGTGCCGTAAAAGTCTGGGACAAACGCGAGTTCCAGAATCTCGATCACACCCGCGAACTTGGCACCCGCAACATAAAGATCGCCATGCGCCGCCTGCGCAAATTCGCCCGCGATGGTGCAGCCGACGAACTCGACATAGACGCCACAATCGACGGCACCGCACGTCAGGGCTGGCTCGATATCCATATGCGGCCAGAGCGGCGCAATGCGATCAAATTATTGCTTCTGCTGGATGTCGGTGGGTCGATGGATCCGTTCATCAAGTTGTGCGAAGAATTGTTCAGCGCGGCGACCAGCGAATTCAAGAATCTCGAATTCTTCTATTTCCACAATTGCCCTTATGAAGGCGTCTGGAAGGACAACCGCCGACGCTTTTCCGAGCGTACGCCTACGTGGGAAATGCTGCACAAATTTCCGCACGATTACAAGGTCGTCCTGGTCGGCGACGCATCGATGAGCCCCTATGAAATCACCCATCCTGGCGGTTCGGTAGAGCATTTCAACGAAGAATCTGGCGCGGTCTGGATGCACCGGATTACCAACACTTACCCCGCATCGGTGTGGCTGAACCCTGTCCCGGAAAAGCAGTGGGGCTATTCGCAATCGACGAAAATCATCAAGGAATTGATGAATGACCGGATGTATCCGCTGACGCTGGAAGGCCTGGACGACGCCATGCGCGAGCTGAGCCGGAAGCATGGGCACTAACATTATCCGTGGATAATCCCTGAATAGCAGTGGGTGGACGGCCGCAAAGCACATAAGGCTCCTGCCCCGAGTCTTGCGACCGACGGCTAGTTCATCTGCCGGCATCGGTTACACGACGAAAAGGCTTTTCCGCGCCAACCTCGACCCCTCGCATCATGTCAAAAACCCGCGCTAGGTATTAATACACCTTGTATCGCGTCGATTCCTCCAGCCATCGACTTTCGTCGACAGATGTAACCCGGTCGAGATCGTCCGGCGTGGTTCGACCATCATCTACCCACTCGCGCAGTCCCGGCCCGCCATTGATGACGTCAATCGCAAGCTTGCCGAATTCATACTCGTACGGAAAATCACGCCACAGATCATATGCGGGATATAGCCGACGGATGGCCTTGAACGCGAGTGCCTGAACCCGCCACGGTTTGAACGCATGATGATCATATTCTGCCCCCTCCGCATGAATGTGCACGCCATGACACAAGCTGTGGACATGTTTGTGGAAAGTGGGTTCGAACCAGATTTCGCGCAATATGCAACCGGACAGCCATTGCGGCGCAAAGGCACGCATTTCAGCCATCACTGCGCGGGCATCGATGTCCGGCGCCCCGAATATTTCCAGCGGGCGTGTGGTCCCCCTACCCTCGGATAATGTTGTGCCTTCGAGCATTACCGTTCCTGCATAGGCCCGCGCCATGTTGACGTTTGGCGCATTCGGGCTTGGGTTGATCCAAATCCTGTCGACGGGCCAGCCAAAGCCGGGTGCCGCCTGGGGTTGATAGCCATCCATTGCGATCACGCGGTAATCAACGTCGATTTGAAAATGGTCGATAAACCATCGACCCAACTCGCCCAGCGTCAGTCCGTGTCGCATCGGAATCGGCCCTGCGCCAACGAAACTCTCCCAACCCGGCTGCAGGGTCAGTCCTTCGATCGGGCGACCCGCTGGATTGGGGCGGTCAAGCACCCAGACCGACTTGCCATGTTCCGCAGCCGCTTCGAGCATGTAGAGCAGCGTCGTAATGAAGGTATAAATCCTGCATCCCAGGTCCTGCATGTCGATCAGAATGATATCGAACGTCCCCATGGATTGCCCGGTCGGCCGGCGGACCTCGCCATAGAGGCTGAAAACCGGGATACCGTGCACGGGATCCGTGAAGTCGGGCGACTCCATCATATTATCCTGCTTGTCGCCGCGCAGGCCATGTTGCGGACCGAAGGCCGCGGTTACCTTCAATCCGCTGGCGACAAGGGCATCAAGCGAATGCGTAAGGTCCGCTGTGACCGACGCAGGATGGGCAAGAAGGGCGACGCGCTTGCCTGCAAGCGGCGCACGAAGGTCTGGCTCCGTCAGGAGGCGCTCAATTCCGAATTTCATGAAACGCGTGGTGCATCCAGTGGCAACGCAAAGCAATCCTTATGATGAAAATCGGGTTCATCGGACGGGTGCGCCAGCGCCCAATAGGACTTGTTGCCTTCGCTTTCCTCAACGACGGCCGCAAGACCGAGAACAAGCGGCACGTCGCGCCAACCCTCCGGCAATTCGAACTCGGCGTTCAGGCCAAAATGACTTTCGGAGTAATCGCAGGTTATCCGCGGCCGCCTTATCATTTCTTCGGCCATACCCTTCCGGTAGTCCGAAAAGCGATAAAGCGCCCACTCCGTGGACGGCGAGAAATTATACTCGAAATAGCGCGCACTGCCCCGCTGCCCGATGAACATTTCGAAACAGGTGGTCTGCCACAGCCGGTCCGAGCGCACGGGCGCAAAAGGTTCGGGCAGCATCAGCATGCTGGTATCGCATTCGACAACATATCGTGCGAACAACCGGGCAACCCCAGCGGTTCTGATTTCAACGTTGATATGCTCAGTCATCAAAGCTGGTGTCGACGGATGACATATCAACCGGATTTCGCTCATGGGAATGTTGGCCAATGTCAAACTCCATGCTAGGCGCAGCCGCGCTATGACTGCTTACCAATCCGATCTCTTACGCCTGCTCGACGAGCGCGGTTATATTCACCAGGCAACAGATGCCGCTGCACTGGATGCGCTTGCATCTCGGGAGATTGTCCCTGGCTATATCGGATTCGATGCTACCGCGCCATCACTTCATGTCGGCAATCTGGTGTCGATCATGCTGCTGAGACGGCTTCAGCAAGCTGGCCACAAGCCTGTGGTTGTCATGGGTGGCGGCACCACGCGCATTGGCGACCCGACCGGCAAGGACGAGGTCCGCAAGATGCTGACAAATGAAGCGATCGATGCCAACATTGCTTCGATCCGCACCGCGTTCGAGCAGTTCCTGGCTTTCGGCGAGGGCCCGACCGATGCGGTCATGGTCAACAATCACGACTGGCTTGGCAAGCTCGGCTATATCGAACTTCTGCAGGAGGTCGGTACCCATTTCACGGTCAATCGGATGCTGACTTTCGACTCGGTCAAGCTTCGGCTCGAACGCGAACAACCGATGACCTTTCTCGAATTCAACTATATGATTCTGCAGGGGTATGATTTCCGGCACCTGAGCAAGACCATGGGCGTTAGATTGCAAATGGGTGGGTCAGACCAATGGGGCAACATCGTCAACGGGGTGGAGTTGGCCCGCCGAATGGATGGCACCGAAGTTTTCGGCTTAACGACACCGTTGATCACGAAATCCGACGGCTCGAAAATGGGCAAAGCTGTCTCAGGCGCTGTCTGGCTTAATCGCGATCAATTACCGGATTACGACTACTGGCAGTTCTGGAGAAACAGCGACGACCGGGATGTCGGCAAATTCCTGCGCCTTTTCACTGACCTGCCGCTGGATGAAATTGCACGTTTGGAGACGCTGCAAGGATCTGAAATCAACGCAGCCAAAATTGCGCTCGCCAATGCGGCCACGGAAATGTGTCGAGGCGCCGAGGCGGCGACTTTGGCGGCCGAAACGGCACGCAAAACTTTCGAAGAAGGCACCTTGGACAGCAATCTGCCCACTGTCGAAGTATCGGGCGAAATATCGCTGGTTGACGCATTGGTCGCGCTGGATTTCGTGGCTTCCAAAAAAGAAGCCCGACGGTTGATCCAGGGTGGCGGGGCGCGGATAAATGATCAGGGTGTTTCCGACGAAAACGCAATCATTGCACCCCAGTCCGCGCCCGCAAAAATCTCTGCGGGCAAAAAAAAGCATGGATTACTTAGCTTTAGCTGAGCCCGTCTAGGTAAAGATTTCCGAGACAGGATTTTACCAATTATTTGTAACTTGTGTGCATATTGACGATCCAAGCAACAAGCGCACGAGGTCGCATTTATGGCGCAAGCCGCAACCAATACTGACATGGATTTACGCCGGGCGGCCCGCCACCGCGCTGATCATAAGGTTATTGCCGAAAGCAAAATCCATGGCGACCAGACGATCCATATCGTCAACATGTCGGCTCACGGGTTCATGATCGACAACAATCCGGGTTTCGAACGCGGGGAGCGCGTCGAATTGCGCTTGCCGGTTATAGGTCGGATCGAGGCGCTTGTGATCTGGACCGTTGAGAACCGCGCAGGCTTCCAGTTTGAGCGCGTGGTACGCCTTCCTGACTTTCTGGCTCTGCTGGAGCATGTAAGCCCAAGATTGCGCTAACCGCCCCTCAGGGTAGCGATGCCGGCGTCGCGTTCAAACAAGTAAAGACATAGCCGTGCCGCTTCGCCGCGCGGACCCTCGAGGCCCCCGTCACGATCGAGCAGCAGCCGGGCGTCGTCCGCGGCAACCCCTATCAACTCGCGCACCTGTTCGGGGGTGGCTATGTGGAAGGGGCTTTCACCCGACTGGCGCATGCCCAACAACTCGCCCGCACCGCGCAACTTAAGATCTTCTTCGGCGATACGGAAACCGTCGTTGGTTTCCCGCATCAGTGCAAGCCGGGTCCGTGCGATTTCACCTATCTGGACGTGTCGGACCAGCAGACAAACCGACCTTTCAGCCCCTCGCCCAACCCGTCCTCTCAACTGGTGAAGCTGCGCCAGCCCGAAACGGTCCGCTGCTTCAACAATCATCAGGCTGGCATTTGGAACATCGACGCCAACTTCGATAACTGTGGTAGCGACGAGCAGACGCGTTTCGCCGCTGATGAAGCGCTCCATCACGGCATCCTTTTCGGGACCGCGCATACGGCCGTGGACAAGTGCGACCTGATCGCCAAACCGCAGCTTTAGTTGTTCGGCGCGCTGTTCGGCCGCTGCAAGGTCGCTGTTCTCGATTTCCTCAACCAAGGGACACACCCAGAATGCCTGTTTGCCGGACGCCAGGTGCCGCGCGACGCCCTCGATGATTTCTGGTAACCGTTCCTGAGAAATAACCCGCGTTTCAACCGGTGTCCGTCCCGGCGGCAATTCATCGATCTGCGAGCTGTCCATTTCGCCGTACACGGCGAGAGCCAGGCTGCGCGGAATGGGGGTCGCGGTCATCACAAGCAGATGCGGCACACCCCTGCCCTTACGTGACAGCATCAGCCGCTGCGACACTCCAAAGCGATGCTGTTCGTCGATGACCGCAAGCGCCAACGACTTGTAAGTCACCGCTTCCTGAAAAATCGCGTGAGTGCCGACGAGAATGTGGATGCTTCCGTCCGCCAGCCCCATCAACGTCGCCTCGCGAAGCTTACCCTTTTCGCGTCCGGTCAATATGGCGATGTTGACAGGCAGGCCGGAAAGAAGTTTTTGCAATCCTGCAAAATGTTGTCGTGCCAGGATTTCGGTTGGCGCCAGCATCGCGCCCTGCATTCCAGCCTCGACCACGCGAAGCAATGCGCGTAGCGCCACCATGGTCTTGCCCGCGCCGACGTCTCCCTGCAGCAAGCGAAGCATTGGCCGGGATTGGGCGATATCGCCTTCAATCTCGGCTATCACGCGGGTCTGCGCGCCAGTTAGCGCGAATGGCAATTGCAGCCTGTCCACCAAAGCTCCGTTGCCGACAATCGGGACCGCTTTCCGCCTGTCCATTGCAGCGCGCACAAGTCGCATGGCGAGCTGGTTTGAAAAGAGTTCGTCATAGGCGAGACGATCGCGAGCGGCTTGGTCATCCCTGCGATGGACGGTCTGTAAGGCAGGCTCCCATCCCATCCAGTTGCGGCTGGCGAGCAGGGACGGTTCAATCCATTCCGGCAACACAGGCAAATCCGCCAGAGCCATCGCAGCCAACTGTCCCATCCGGTTGTTGGTCAGCCCCTCGGACAGCGGATAAACGGCTTCGGCAAGCCCCGGCGAACCAGTGCCGCCCACCTCGGCAATATGATCGGGATGAACCATCTGCAGTTCATCGCCATAGCGGTCCAGCTTGCCTGATATTACGCGTGTCTCGCCGATCGGCAGCTGTTTTCTCGCCCAACCTCCATTCCGTCCGAAGAAGGTCAATGTAAGATAGTTGCCGTCCGCGTCTGCCGCATAAATACGCAGCGGAGACCGGGCGCTACCGGAGCTGCGGTGATCCATGACCGTCACGGTAATGACGATGTTAGTTCCGACATCGGATACATCGAGCCGGGACACCGGTTTGCGGTAAATCCAGTTTACCGGGAAATGATAAGCAATGTCCTTGACCCGCGCCAGTCCCAGGCGGTCGAGCGGTTTGGCCAGACCGGGCCCGACCCCTTTCAGGCTGCGCACATCGGCAAATAACGGATTGAGTATATCGGGCCGCATGACTAGGGCGCTTATAGCCCGCAAATCGACTGAAACTACAAGCTTAAAGGACGCCCACGTGGACGCCGACCCCTATCTTCGCAAATTGCATTATCGCGCGCATCATCGCGGCACGCGGGAAGCTGATGCTATGATCGGCGGGTTTTTCGACCGGCACGCGGCAGCCTGGGGTGCAACAGAGTTCGAATGGTTCGAACGACTGCTTGAGGAGCAGGATGTCGACATCATGGCTTGGGCGTTGGGAACCGCCGAGCCAGACCCCGCGTTCAAAGGGTCCATGATGGATGCGCTTCAAAAGCTGAATTTCATTTCGCTGCCCGACGGATCGAATAGCACGGGCGCATGACCGACCTTCAGC